>JAUPLK010000147.1 GCA_030836925.1 Pseudomonadota bacterium | reverse complement strand
CTTCGTCTCACCGATCTGCTGGGCTGCATCGAGCAATGACATCGAAATCCGGCGCTTTATCGTCCGCCGGTTGCGGTCGTAGTAGTCGGGGTCGATGGTGCGCAGCTTGGCGAGTATATGTGCATTCTCCAGCATGGTTTCTCCGGCAGGAAACCGGCCAGACATCTGCGCGGGACTGATCCGGTAGCGGAGCAGTGGCAGGCCGATATAGCCGAAGGCCCCGTGAAGCGACGCACGCAGTATGAAATCGTAATCACATCCGGACGACAGGGATTCATCGAGCGGACCGATCGCCTCGAATGTGCTTCGTCTCATCATGATGGTGGGTGGATGCACGAAATTGCCGCTGATCAACCCTGCGGTGACATTGCCGGAGAGTACTGTCGGTATTTCCGTTGCCGGCCCCTCATCAGGCGGCAGCGACCCGGGGTAGAAGGGGTGGGCTGGCGCGGCAGCGCGCAGGACCGGGTAGTAAACCGGACTGTATGGTGCCACCGGGTCGGTGATGAGTGCTCCGAAGGCGGTGAACTCCGTATGAAGCAGCACCAGTTCAGGGTGTCTGGCCAAGATGCGACTCTGGATTTCCATGCGCCGTGGTTCGGCCAGGTCGTCGGCGTCCAGCCAGGCAAGGAAGTCACCACGAGCCTGGGACAGTCCGGCATTGCGCGCTGCTGCCAGCCCGCGATTGTCCTGGCGTATTACCCGCACGGAATCTCCGAATTCAGCGAGCACTGCTGCGGTCCCATCGGTTGACCCATCATCAACGACAATGATTTCCATGTCCTGCAGTGTCTGGGCAAGACAGCTTGCAATGGTCTGTCGTATGGTCGTCGCACAGTTGTATGCGGGGATTACAACAGAGACGCTTGGTGTGGGTGGCATCAGCGCTTCACTCGACTCGTGGTGTATGGTTTTGACCGGCCCGGTCGTACTCAAGCTGTCCCGGCGGGACTCTTCCGGGTGTCCCCCGGATGCTGCCCTTTGCGCGCCGGCACAGTCAATCACATCCGGAAAATGTGTGACGCGGTTCCTTATCTGTTATACCTCGCAACAACCGGTACCGATAAGATAATCAGGTCGATGAATTCGAAGGCATCCGGATCGCCGCATTATCCGGCACTTGACGGATTGCGTGGCATGGCAATTCTGCTTGTGCTGATTCACATGCTGAATCTGCTGGAGACGCAGGACGGCGGAGCAGCCTATGTGTTTTATCGCATCAGTCATGCCGGCTGGACCGGCGTGCAACTGTTTTTCGTTCTCAGTGGATTCCTGATCACGGGCATCCTGCTCGATTCCAGACTGGCAAAAAATCACTACTCCAGCTTCTACGTGCGACGGGTCTTGCGGATCTTCCCCTTATACTACGGCGTACTCGCAATCACCTTCATTGTGCTGCCGGCGGTTGGGCGCGTTCCAGCCAGCGTTGCTTCCGACCAGCACCACCAGATCTGGCTGTGGACGTATCTGACCAACTGGGCACCTTTGTTCGGTGCCGGCAGCAAGACGTTCCCGCACTTCTGGTCGCTGGCGGTCGAGGAGCAGTTCTATCTTGTCTGGCCCCTGCTGATTCGCACACGTGGACCAGCAGGCTGCCTGAGGCTCTGTCTGGCTGTGGCAACGGTTAGCCTGGCTGTGCGCTGTCTACTGTACTGGTATGCAGTCCCGGGTCATTTGATCTACGAGAATTCCTTCTGTCGCATGGACGCATTGGCGCTCGGTGGAGTGGCAGCGGCCGCGCTGCGTATTCCCGACTGGCGGGAGAAAATATTTGTTGCCTCAAACCGGTTCCTGATTGTCGGCGGCCTGCTGTTTTTCATCAGCATGGTCGTCACACGGGGTTTCTGGACCGGGACACTGGCGGGTGCAACCGTGGGCTATACCCTTGTTGCCGCCTGCTTCACGTTGCTTCTGGTTGCCATCGTCGGGGCTGAGGCCAATGCTTCCTCGGCGTGGGTGAAGATATTCCGCTTCCGCCCGCTGCGGGCTCTCGGCAAGTACAGTTACGCAATGTATGTCTTTCATAAACCTGTGCACGACTTTGTCGGTCAGCCACTCCTGACCATGCTGGACTTTGACGTCTCGCAATCGGTTTTGTGGAGTACTGCCTACATCATCATCGTCACGGCTGTCACGTTTTCTGTCGCGTTTGTCTCGTGGCACGTGCTGGAAAAACATTTTCTTCGCCTCAAGCGGTTTTTTGTGCCAGACGGCTGATCGGCCGACAGGGCAGGCGTTACACTGACCAGCAGTTCGGCAGGCTGGTCGGGTAAAGCATGGCGACTTGTGGTGTTTCCGGTGTCGTTGATGACAGCGTATTCATGCGTCGTGCGCTTGAACTCGCACGCAGTGCCGAGCTGGCCGGTGAGGTGCCTGTGGGTGCGGTGCTGGTGCTGGAAGGCGCAGTGATCGGGGAGGGCTGGAACCGGCCGATCAGCAGTTGTGATCCCAGTTCACACGCCGAGATCGAGGCGCTGCGGGCCGGTGCACGCCAGACCGGCAACTACCGGCTGGCCGGCAGCACGCTGTATGTGACCATGGAGCCGTGTCCCATGTGCGCCGGTGCAATGATCCATGCGCGCGTTGCGCGGGTGGTCTACGGCACGCCGGATCTGCGCGCCGGTGCAACAGGCACGGTCATCGATGTGCTGGGCAGTGCCGCGGCGAATCATCGGGTCGACGTGATTGGTGGTGTGCTGGCTGATGAATGCCGCGAGTTGCTGCAGGCCTTTTTCCGTGCCCGCCGGGGCACTGGAGCGGCGCCGGTCTAGCTGCGGTTGATCACTGCGGCAGCTGGTGCCGGCCCGGAACCAGCGGTCCTCGCCGGTACGTCCTGGTCCGGTTCCGGCTGGCGCCAGGCGTCCCGGCCTTCGGTCAGCCAGACCAGGATGTCGTAGTAGTTGCGGATGTTGCGCACGTAAACACGGGTCTCGTGGCCGCGCGCGTAACCCCAGCGGGTCTGCTCGTACCAGCGGCGTTCCATCAGCAGCGGCAGGGCGCGCTTGATGTCCACCCAGCGATCCGGGTTGCCGCCGTTGAGTCTGGCGATACGCCGCGCATCGAGCAGATGACCGTAGCCCATGTTGTAGGCGGCCAGCGCCATCCAGGTGAGATCCGGTTCGGCTATTCCCGGTGCCAGCCTGGCGATGCGCTTGCGCATGCGCCACAGGTATTTCGAGCCGGCCGTGATGCTCTGGACGGCATCGCTGCGGTCTTCTACATTCATCAAGACTGCGGTGTCGGCCGTGAGCATCATCATTCCGAGCGCACCCTTGGGTGATTCAGCGACCGGATTCCAATGGCTTTCCTGATAACCGACGGCAGCGATCAGCCGCCAGTCGATGTCCGCGCGCTTGCCGGCCGCCTCGAACAGGGCGCGGTACTGCGGCAGCATGCTCTTGTAGTCGCGGATGAATTTGCGTGTGCCGGCGTAATCGAAGCTTTCGCGATGTCCGTAGTAACGGTCCATCAGATGCGCAAGATCGCCGGAAGCGCGCATGCCGGCCAGGTGTGCGCCGGCCGCATCGATCAGGCTGTGTTCACTGCGGCGCTGGAAGGCCCAGGCCAGCGAGTCGGATGTGCTGAAGTCGAAGGCGACGAGCAGTTCGGGATGGAAGCGCTGAAAGACCGAGAAGATATTCGAGTCGACAATCGTGTAATCCGCCTCGCCGTTCTCGACCCGGTTGAGCAGTTCGCCGGCGTCGGCCGAGGGGTTCTCGATCCAGTTGAGTCCGGGTACTTCGCGGCGCGCGGCGAGCAGTGACTCGACGTAGCTCGAGTTGGCGACCACTTCGATGCGTTTGCCGACCAGGTCGGCAATCGTGCGTGGCCGCTTGCCACCACGGCGATAGACGAGATGCTGGCTGACCTCCTGATAGGCGGGACCGAAGTCGACCAACCGGGCCCGCTCCGGTGTGACCGTCAGGCCGGCGGCGGCGATATGGGCACGGCCCAGTCGTACCTCGGTCAGCAGGTCGCCAAAGCGATCGGCTTCAATCAGCTTGAGTTTCACGCCCAGCTGCTCGGCAAAGCTGCGGGCCAGCTCGTAGTCCGGGCCGTCGGGCCCGGCGGGTCCGATGTAGTAGGTGATCGGGCTGTTGCGGGTCACCACGCGCAGCTCGCCGAGGGTCTTTACCTCCTCCAGCAGCGAGGGTTGCCTGGCGCAGGTGCACAGCAGGCTGGCGACAGCGATGAGCAGTGCGGTACGCATGATCGGCGCGAACCGTAGCATGCGGGCTTTGGACGGGAACAGCTTCAGGTGCAATTTTTAATGTCGAGGTTTATGTAAAAAATTAAGAAAAACATGCAGTTATGATTATAACCTGCCTTTGCCGTCAGCTCGGCTGACTGTCCCGGAGATAGCGATTTCCGTTATTGTTCAGTCCCGCGACACGACCCGTAAGCCCATGAACCAGACCCTCGCATCTCCCGAATCGATCGGCAGCGACTGGCGCAGCCAGTGCCGGGCACGCGATATAGACCCTGCCGAAGTCGAAATGGTTGCATCGCGCTACGTTGCGTACCGGGACTACATGCAGCCCCGTGGTGGAGGCCTGCCGCTGAGCGGATGGTTCCGTTTCTACTGCCAGGAAAAGGCCTCAGAGAGCGGTGACCAGACCGGCGGGGTGGTCAGTGAGTGCTCGGCGACCGGCGAGGCTATCCAGCAGACCATGCTCGGCGATCCGCGCACTTTCCTGGAAATCCTCCGCCTGCAGCTCGAAACGCTGCATTCGACCTGACGGCGCGGCGCCGAATACCTATAATGCCGCGCCAGCCCAGACCGGAGGGATGCCGGAGAGGCTAAACGGCCCTGACTCGAAATCAGTGGGGGGCGCAAGCCCCACGGGGGTTCAAATCCCTCTCCCTCCGCCATCCATCAGGTAGGAGCGCCTTCAGGCGCGATCCTCTCCCGCGGGAGCGGCTTCACAGCCGCGCTCCTCCCTCACCGCAGCAGACGAAAATCACTGAGGCGGAACCACGTGCGGGACAGGATGAACCCGGTCACCGGTTCCGGGGAGAGGCTGGTGACCTC
>JAUPLK010000014.1 GCA_030836925.1 Pseudomonadota bacterium | reverse complement strand
TGGAGAAGATCGCGCGCTTCATGCCGTACAGGAAGGCGTAACCCACGGTGCCGCCGATGAAAGCGCCGCTGGCTTCCGTGCCCGAGAATGCCGAACGGAAGATCAGCCCGAACATGGCGGGGATCTCGCCGGCATTCACGATCAGTACATAGATCGCCGCGGCAAAATAGATGGTAACCATGAATGGCACGAGTGCAGCCGCCACCCGGCCAATTCGGTGAATGCCGCCGAGAATCACCAGTCCGACGATGATCGCCAGCGCAATACCTGCGACGATGTCGGGTACGCCGAAATACAGTTCGGTCATGTTGCCCACGTTCCAGGCCTGGAACATGTTGCCGCCGGTAACCACCATGACCAGCAGCGTGAGGCAAAACAGGCTGCCGATCAGTTTGCCGAGTTTCTGCTGCCAGCCCGGGCCTTCGCTGAGCGCCTTGCTGATGACCCACATCGTGCCGCCGTGCGGATTGTCGGGGTCGCTGATATTCCGGTAGATCATCGCCAGCGTGACTTCGACGGTCTTGAGCGCCATGCCGAAGAAACCAACCACCCACATCCAGAACACGGCGCCAGGGCCGCCGAGGCTGATCGCAATCGCCACACCGCCGATGTTGCCGAGGCCAACCGTCGCCGACAGCGCCGCGGACAGGGCCTGGAAGTGATTGATCGCGCCGGGGTCGGCCGGATTGTCGTAGCGGCCGCGTAGTACGTGGAGGCCGTGCGTCAGCGAGCGGAACTGGCTGAAGCGTGTCCAGAGCGTGAAGACGATGCCCGTGCCGAGCACGAGAAACAGCACGGCGTCGTGCCAGAGGATCGCATTGGCCGCCTCCAGAAAACCGTTCAACTCAGCGCTCCACGATCGCGGTGACACCCATGCCGCCCGCGGTGCAGATGGAGATCAGGCCCCGACCGCTGCCGCGGAGTTCCAGTTCGCGGGCCAGCGTGCCGAGGATGCGTGCACCAGTTGCCGCAAAGGGATGGCCGATGGCGATGCTGCCGCCCCGGCTGTTCAGGCGCGTGCGGTCGACAGGCCCCAGTGGCTGGCTGCGACCCAGTTTATCGCGGCAGAACTCCGGCGACTCCCAGGCCTTGAGCGTCGCCAGCGTCTGTGCGGCGAAAGCCTCGTGGATCTCGTAGAGGTCGAAATCAGCCAGACCCAGGCCAGCATCTGCGAGCATCGCCGATACCGCATAGGCCGGTGCGAGCAGCAAACCTTCCTTCTTCACGAAGTCGACTGCCGCGACCTTGCCATAGCGCAACCAGGCCTGCACGGGCAGGTTGTTTGCTTTCGCCCAGTCCTCCGAGGCGAGCAGCACGGCCGCGGCACCATCGGTGAGCGGTGTGCTGTTGCCGGCAGTCATCGTTCCGCCCGGTCCGCGATCGAAAGCCGGCTTCAGCTTGCCCAGCCGCTCCAGCGAGGAATCGCGACGGACGTTGTTGTCGGCACTGACGCCCTGCCACGGCGTGACCAGGTCCTTGTAGAAGCCTTCTTCCCAGGCGCGGGCGGCTTTCTGGTGACTTTCCAGTGCCAGCTGGTCCTGCTCGTTGCGCGAGACGTTCCACTGTTTTGCCGTGAGTTCCGTGCTCTGGCCCATGCTCAGCCCCGTGCGTGGCTCGACCACGCCGGGGGTTTCGGGTTTGAACATCCGCGGTCGCAGACCCAGCCACGGCCGCAGACGCTCGCCTGTCGAGCGGCCGCGTGCGCTGCCGAGCAGGATGTCCCGGTAGTCGTCCGGATAGACCACCGGAATATCGCTGATGGAGTCGGTGCCGGCCGCGATGCCGCTGTCGATCTGGCCCAGGGCGATCTTGTTGCCGAGCTGGATTGCCGCCTCGAGGCTGGTGCCGCAGGCACGCGTGAGGTCATAAGCGGGCGTTTCCGGCGCCAGCGTGGTGCCGAGCACGCATTCGCGTGCCAGGTTCCAGTCGCGTGAATGTTTCATGACCGCACCGAGAGCCACATCGCCGAGACGCTGGCCACCGAGTCCGCAGGCATCGACCAGGCTCTGCAGGGCTGCAGTCATCATGTCCTGGTTGGACTGTTGCGAGTAGGCGGTATTGGCCCGGCAGAACGGAATTCGTCGGCTGTTGATGATCGCGACTCGCCGCGGCGCCTGATAAAACATGGTTACAGGTCTCCTGATTACTGACCGAAGGTCGGGCCGGCAGATTCGAGGTATGCAGCTTCATCCGGTGTGTCCGGACGGCCGAGGATCCGGTTGCGATGCGGGAAGCGGCCGTGTGCCGCGATGATGTCGTGGTGCAGTTCGGCGAACTGCGCGAAGGTGGCGAAGGTGGCCTTGAGGGTCTCTGATACGCCGGCGAGCATGCCTTCGTAGATCTTCACCGAGCGCTGCTGGATCCTGAGCGATTCCGCATGTTGCAGCGGCATGAAATAAAAGGCCTGCTGCAGCGGCGTCAGCTTCTTGTATGCGCCGGTTGCGGCTCCCTCGACGCAGAGCTTTACCGCCTGGGCGTCGCGGGAGAAGGCTCTTGGTGTGCCGCGATGGATATTGCGGCGAAACTGGTCGAGCAGCAGGATCAGCGCGAGCCGGCCTTCCGGTTCTTCCGCCCAGTTGTTAAGCGTCCCTTTGGAGGCCCGGTCAACCAGCGATGCGAATTCCTGCCGGATCAGCGCATCAAACACCGGATCAGCCGTGAACCAGCGGTCCATGCGGCTGTCGATGGTTGGCTGGTCCATTGCGCCATCGCTGAACCAGAAGTCGAGTACGCGGCGGATATCCGGGTCGCTCATCGTCCGCAGTATAGACCGGGTGGCGTGCGGCTACTGCAAGGCGAGTTTCTGTTCGACCAGTTGATCGCCGATGCTGAAGACGGCGTCCTTGTACCTGGGCGGCCCGAATTTTGGCCGCAGGTTGTTGGACAGGGCAGCTGGCTCCTTGGGGAGACCGATGAAGTTCCTCTTCAGCTTGGTATCGTTGTCCAGGTCATGGAATACCGACAATGCATACTCGCCGGGCGGCAACAGCAGTTCGAGGGTCACGCTGTCGCCCACCCGCTTGCCGGCGACCTTCACGTTCTTGAAGGTGCGATAGCGGTCGCTCAGCCAGTCGTCCTTGTTGTCGTACACCCAGACAATGATCTGGCCCGCGTCGCTCTGGACGTTGGTGGCGATCACCCGCAGGTTCGGGTCTCCGGCGGCAGATACCGCTGCGCTGAAGAGCAGTCCGGCAAGCAGTATGGATTTCATCTGTGTATCAGTCCGTGTTGGTGAGACATGTGGGCGATATTAGGCGAGTCCGGAGCGGCTGTCGTCCCGCACGCCGATGAGTCGACGGGCGCGCATGGCCGTTGCGAGCGTTATCGGCAGATCGCTGCCCAGCACCGTGAAGTGGCCCATCTTGCGGCCTGGCCGGGCCTGGTTCTTGCCGTACAGATGCAGGCGCAGTTCCGGTATCGCCTGCAATGCCGGCCAGTCCGGCTCGCGCAGTGCGCCGCCGTCAAACCACAGATCGCCGAGCAGATTGACCATCACGGCCGCGCAGTTTGCCGACGGGTTGGCAGGTTGCAGGCCGCAGAGTACCCGCACCTGCTGGGCATACTGGCTGGTCGCGCAGGCATCGAGCGTGTAATGGCCGCTGTTGTGCGGGCGGGGCGCCATCTCGTTGACGCAGAGTTTGCCGCCGCTGACAAAGAACTCCACAGCCAGAGTGCCCACGTAGTCGAGGTCGCTGGCGATGCTCAGCGCACACTGTCGGGCGTTGTCGGCCAGTGCTGCGGGTATGCGCGCCGGCACGATGGAAACATCGAGGATGCCGTCGCGGTGGCTGTTTTCCGCAATGGGGAAGCATTCCGTCTGCCCGTCTTCGCCGCGCGCGAGCACGACAGACACTTCAGCGTCGAGCGGCAGCAGGGCTTCCAGCACACAGGCCTTGTCCGCGTTGGCGTGAAAGGCCGCGAGCGCTTCATCCCGCGTGTTGACGCGTGACTGGCCCTTGCCGTCATAGCCAAAGCGCGCGACCTTGAGAATGCCCGGGAACAGCGCGCTGTCGGCTGCCTGGATGTCCGCTGCCGTGTGGATCACGGCATAAGGGCCGTGTGGCAGGCCGTGCTGACGCAGAAAGGCTTTTTCGGCAATCCGGTCCTGGCAGACGGCAACAGCAGCAGCTGCGGGTGCGACCCGGACCGTGCGTGCCAGGTATTCGAGGCTGGGTGCTGGCACGTTCTCGAACTCGGTGGTAATCGCCGCGCAATGCGCAGCCAGCGCATCGAGAGCCGCCCTATCATCGTAGCCAGCCGCGAGGTGCCGGTCGGCGATGCGTCCGGCCGGGCTGTCCGGATCCGGATCGAGTACCCAGACCTGATAGCCGAGTCTTTGCGCGGCCTGCACGAAGTAGCGGCCGAGCTGGCCGCCGCCGAGAATCCCGAGCCTGGCGGGCGGAAGAATGGCCGTCATTCAGTCTTGCAGCTTCATGGCCAGCACCGTCTTGACCTGTCGCTGGCGAAAAGCGGCGAGCTTCTTCGCCAGCAGGGGGTTATCGCCAGCCAGAACGGCGACCGCAAACAGCGCGGCGTTGGCAGCGCCTGGCTCACCGATGGCAAAGGTTGCGACGGGTATGCCCTTGGGCATCTGCACGATCGAGAGCAGCGAGTCCTGCCCGGAGAGCGCCCTGGACATGACCGGGACGCCGAGTACCGGCAGGGTGGTCTTGGCGGCCAGCATGCCGGGCAGATGGGCGGCGCCGCCGGCGCCCGCGATGATCAACTTGAGACCGCGGCCGCGTGCGGCGGCCGCATATTCGAACATGAGGTCCGGGGTGCGATGCGCCGAGACCACGCGCTTCTCGAAGGGTACCCCGAATTTCTGCAGGATTTCCGTGGCGACCTTGAGTGTGGGCCAGTCCGAGTCCGACCCCATCACGACGCCCACAAGTGGCCGTCGGGCTGTGCTGGTCTTGCGTTTTGCTTTGCTTGCCATCATTGCTCCGCCCGTCATTCGGGGGCTGTTGATTCTACTGTTCAGACGGGGTTAATGTCCCGGCAGCAAGTCTTGCACAGTGTCGTCGAAATTTGCCGGCCCCGGTGGCCGGTACAACGATTTCCAGGAGTTTCAGACCTCATGCATACGCAACGAACAATCAAACTGACAGCGCTGGTACTTGGCGCCAGCCTGGTGCTGGCGGGTTGCCAGACCACCGATCCGTATACCGGAGAGCAGAAGACCAGCAATACCACCAAGGGTGCAGCCATTGGCGCCGGAGTGGGAGTGGCCATCGGTCTGCTGACCGGCGACAGTTCATCCGAGCGCAAGAAACGCGCCCTGATCCTCGGCGGTGCTGGTGGTCTCGCGGGCGGTGCGGTCGGCAACTACATGGATCGCCAGGAAGCGAAACTGCGCACCCAGTTGCAGGGTACCGGCGTGAGCGTAACCCGCAGTGGTGACAACATCATCCTGAACATGCCCGGCAACGTGACCTTCATGACCAACAGTGCCGATATCAATGCCTCCTTCTACCAGGTACTGACGTCGGTAGCGCTGGTGCTGAAGGAATTCGACAAGACGGTGGTGGATATCGCGGGTCATGCCGACAGCAGCGGCCCGGATGACAAGAATCTCGAGTTGTCACAGCGCCGCGCCGGCAGCGTCAGCGGCTATCTCGCCGGACAGGGCATCAATCCCCAGCGGCTGATCGCAACGGGCTACGGCGAAACCCGGCCCATCGCCAGCAACGACACGGCAGAAGGTCGTGCGCAGAATCGCCGCGTGGAAATCACCCTGCTGCCGGTGACGCAGTAGCGCCGGCCGCTCAGACGGCGGTGCGCAGGGTGCGTATCGCCGTCTGTTCTATCTGCCGCACTCGTTCGGCAGAGATGCCATAACGGTCGGCCAGCGTCTGCAGCGTGGCCTTCTTTTCGCCCAGCCAGCGTGCTTCGAGTATTTCCCGGCTGCGCGCGTCCAGGCCATCCAGCGCATCGCGCAGGCGGTCGGCACCCTGTTCGCGGAAATCATCGTTTTCGAGCGCCTGGGCCGGATCGCCGGACTCGCTGGCAATGTAGAGCGCCGGTGCATACGGAGTCTCGTCGTCGGTCTCGGGCCCCGGATCGAAGCTCACATCCTGCCCGGCGAGGCGCTCTTCCATTTCGCCAACCTCGCGGGCCGTCACGCCGAGGTCTTTGGCGATCACCTCGCGTTCCGAGGCTGACAGCCAGCCCAGATGCTGCTTGGCGCGGCGAAGATTGAAGAACAGCTTGCGCTGCGCCTTGGTCGTGGCGATTTTCACCAGGCGCCAGTTGCGCAGCACGTACTCGTGAATTTCGGCGCGGATCCAGTGCACGGCGAAGGAAACCAGCCGTACGCCCATGTCGGGGTTGAAGCGCTTCACGGCCTTCATGAGGCCGACATTGCCTTCCTGGATCAGGTCACCGAGTGGCAGGCCATAACCGGTATAGCCGCGCGCGATATGCACGACAAAACGGAGCTGGGACAACACCAGCTGGCGGGCGGCATCCAGGTCATCGTCGTCATGCAACCGGCGCGCGAGTTTCAGTTCCTCGGCCTGACTGAGGACAGGAACCTGCACCACCCGGCTGATATAGGCATCCAGACTGCCCAAGGGACCGGCAAAAACCAGATCCTTGTGTCCGTTGACCAGCATTGTCGAAGTACCCATGTAGAACCCTCCTCGGACCGATCTTAGCACTCGATGGCTTGGAGTGCTAAAAGGCGGTTTGGTTCCCTGCTCGTACCTTATTCAAGGCAATAAAAACAATGACTTGAGCTGTCCTCAGTCCTTTGGCCGCAGCCCCGACAGATGCCGGCTGACGGCCAGCCAGGCCCCGCTCCAGCCTGCCAGCAGGCCGCCACCGAGCACCGCACCCAGGGTTCCCAGCCCGACCCCGGCCAGCTCCAGGCTGCTCCCGTAAAGGCCGGCGAGGCGGGCGACCGGGGCGCCGAGCACCCACAGGCTGATAGCCAGGATCAGCACCGCGACCAGACTGCCGAACAGGCCATACCAGAGCCCCAGGTACAGAAAGGGCCGACGCACAAAGGTGTCGGTAGCGCCCAGCAGCTTGGCGACCTCGATTTCCTCGGTGCGGGTCTGTATGTCGAGGCGGATGGTATTGCCGACGATGACCAGCACAGCAGCACCCAGCAGCACCGCCGCGATCCAGCCCAGACGGGCCAGAAAATCCAGACCGGCATTGAGCCTCTGCGCCCACTGCAGATCCAGTTTCACCAGGTCCACGTCGGGTGTTTTCTGCAGTTCGGTGCTGAGCTTGCCGAGTTGCTCGCTGTCCATCTCCGGCGCGGGACGTACCACCAGTGTGTGGGGCAGGGGATTGCCTTCAAGGGCGGCGAGCGCATTGGCAAACACCGGGTCCTTGCCGAGTTCCGCGACCGCCGCGTCAGCCGTGACGAGTTGCACCGAGTCGATGCCACTGCGCTTCCGCAGTTCGCCCGCCAGTGATTCTGCGCGCACCAGCGGGGTTGCCGGTGTCATGTAAACGGAAAAATCCCGTACATCGCTCCAGTTGCCGGCGGCTGACTTGCCGGTCTGGACGAGCACGTTCAATGCCGCCGGCAGGGCGAGCGCAATGCCGATCACCGCGACGGTCAGAAAAGTACCGACCGGATTGCGGCTCAGCGCACCCAGCGCACCCAGCATGTTTTGCGCGTGTCGTGCCAGCCAGATCCCGGTACTCATGTCCCGACCCCGGCGGCACGGTCGACAGTGTCACTGCTGCTCACCTGGCCGCCGCTGAGCACGATGCGCCGGCTGCCGAACTTTTGCACCAGTTGCAGATCGTGACTCGCGATGAGCATCGTTACCCCGACCTCGTTCAAGCGGCGAAAAAGGGTCATGATTTCCAGTGACAGATCCGGGTCGAGGTTGCCCGTCGGCTCGTCGGCGATCAGTACCTTGGGGCGGCTCACGATGGCCCGGGCAATGGCGAGTCGCTGCTGCTCACCAGCTGACAGCGCCCTGGGGGGGTATTTTTCCCGGTCCAGCAAACCGACCTGATCGAGTGCGGCACGAGTGCGCCGGCCGATTTCGCGTTCACCAATACCACTGATGATGAGCGGCAGCGCCACGTTCTCATAGGCGCTGCGATCATTCAGCAACCGGTTGTCCTGAAACACCATGCCGATCTGCTGCCGATGGGCTGGAATCTCGTGGTAGCCGAGCTTCCCCAGTGGCCGGCCATCCACGATGACCTGCCCGCGCGTGGGGCGCTCGATCAGCGCCACCAGTTTCAGAACGGTGCTTTTCCCGGCCCCCGAGCGGCCCGTCAGAAAGGCCAGTTCACCAGCTGCAACCTCGATGGAGACGTTGGACAGGGCCTCGCGTGCACCGTCGTAGCGTTTAGTGACATTTTCAAAGCGGATCATCGGGCGTCCGGGGGCTGGACCGCCGATCCGAGCAGTGCAGCTGCAAACTCGCCGGCATCAAAAACATCCATGTCGGCAGCCTGTTCGCCGATGCCGATGAAGCGTACCGGTACATCCAGTTGTTCAGCCAGTGCGACCAGCACGCCGCCCTTGCCGCCCGCGTCCAGCTTGGTCATGGTGATCCCCGTCAGGCCGATGGCGGCGTGAAACTGCAGTGCCTGTGACACGGCATTCTGTCCCAGGCTGGCATCGAGCACGATCATCACTTCATGCGGAGCGGTCGGGTCCAGCCGCCGCGCAATGCGTACCACCTTCTGCAGTTCCTGCATCAGGTGGGTCTTGTTCTGCAATCTGCCGGCGGTATCCGCCAGCAGCACATCGATGCCGCGCGCGCGCGCGGCTTCAAAGGCATCGTAGATGACTGCTGCCGGGTCTGCGCCAGTCTGCTGCGTGATTACCGGCACCCCGTTGCGTTCGCCCCAGACCTGCAGCTGCTCGATGGCGGCAGCGCGATAGGTGTCACCAGCGGCCAGCATGACTTTCAGGCCCTGGTCGCGCAGCCGGCGCGCGAGTTTGCCGATGGTGGTGGTCTTGCCGGAGCCGTTCACGCCGACCATCAGGATCAGGAACGGGCGGGGCGAATCCGGAATCACCAGGGGGACCGCGCGGGGTTGCAGGATTTCCCGGATCGATTCGCGCAAAATCGCACGCGCATCTTCAACCGAAGCGACGCTGCGATTGCCGGCCTTCTTGCGGATGCGGCGGATGATGTCCTCTGCGGCATCCACGCCGACGTCGGCTGCGAGCAGGCTGGTCTCGAGCTCTTCCAGCATTGCCTCGTCGAGTTTGCGGCCGACCAGCCAGTCGAGGGCTCCGCCAAGCTTGCTGGCAGTGCTTTTGGCAGAATCCTTGCCGACGCCGAGGCGATCCTTGAGGCGGGCGAAGAAGCCCGGACGGGACGCGGTCCCGGAAGTGCTGTCAGATGGCATGCCGGCATGTTAATGATTCCCGGCGGTCAGGAAAACCAGAAACGGGTGGAGCATGGAGAAGCGGCCAACACGACAGACCGGCAAACCGCCGGGCAGTGTGCGGATCATTGCCGGCGAATGGCGCGGCCGGCGTATCGAGGTGGCATCCGGTGCCGAAATCCGGCCTACGCCGGATCGTGTGCGGGAAACCCTGTTCAACTGGCTGGCACCCGTGCTGCCCGGTATGCATTGCCTGGATCTTTATGCGGGTACCGGCGTGCTGGGTCTCGAAGCACTGTCGCGTGGTGCGGCAGAAAGCTGGTTTGTCGAGCAGGATGCGGCAGCTGCCCGGGCACTGGAGATGGTGCTGGACCGCTTCGATGGCCCGGGTCATGACCGTGGCCGTGGCCGTGGCCGTGTGCTGCGCGCCGATGCCCGCCGCTGGCTGGCCGGGCCGGTGCCACGCAGCTTTGACCTGGTGTTCCTCGATCCGCCCTACGCCGCAGACGAGCTGGGTAACTTGTGTACACTCCTCGCGCGTGGCTGGCTGGCCCCGCATGCGTGGGTTTATCTTGAGACGAGTCGCAAGTACGCGCTGCCGGCAATGCCGGCCGGCTGGCAGTTGCATCGGGAGCGTGAGGCCGGCGAGGTGCGCTATGCACTGGCCCGGCTCGTCTAGCGGCCCAAGCCGTTTCGCGGACCAGAGGAGCACAGGACGATGTCAGTCGGCGCGATGTATCCCGGAACCTTTGATCCGGTCACCAACGGCCATCTCAACCTGGTGCGCCGGGCGGCAAAGCTGTTCGATCGCGTGGTGGTGGCCGTTGCTGCAAGCCCGAACAAGACGCCCATGTTCACGCTCGAAGAGCGTATCCACATGGCGCGCGTGGCACTTGCCGATACCCCCAATATCACGGTCGACGGCTATACCGGCCTGACTGTCGACTATGTGCGGCAACATGGCCTGCGGGTGATCATCCGCGGACTGCGTGCGGTGTCCGATTTCGAATTCGAGTTCCAGCTCGCGACGATGAACCGGCACCTGCAGCCCGAGGTCGAGAGCGTGTTTCTGACGCCGGCCGAGGAGTACACCTTCGTCTCCTCAACTTTCGTGCGCGAGATCGGCATCCTCGGCGGCGATATCGCGCCTTTCGTCCCGGATGTGGTTGCTGCGGCCCTGGCACGCAAACGCGCCGAGCTGCCCAGTCAGTGAGCAGGTCCCGGAACGGGGTCGCGGTGCGACCGGCGCGGTACGGATTCTTCTTTCTCGCGCTGCTGATCTGCATCTGTGCCTGGGCCCTGCCCGCCAGCGCACAGCCCGAGCTCACGCAGTCCGGTATTGCCACGGCGCATCCACTGGCTACACGTGCCGGCGAGGAGATCCTCGCGGCGGGCGGCAATGCCTTCGACGCCGCCGTGGCGATCAGTGCAGCGCTCGCCGTGGTCGAGCCCTATGCATCCGGTCTGGGCGGTGGCGGTTTCTGGCTGCTGCACGAAGCGGAGACCGGCCGTCAGGTGCTCATCGACGGCCGTGAGGTGGCGCCAGCGGCTGCCACCCGCGACATGTATCTGGATGCGCAGGGCAAGCCGCAGGCCGGTCTGAGCGTCAGCGGTCCGCTGGCGGCGGGCATTCCGGGCGAGCCGGCGGCACTCGCCCATCTGGCGAAGAATTACGGGCGCCTGCCGCTCGCCACCAGTCTTGCCCCGGCGATCCGCTATGCCGAACAGGGCATCGAGGTCTCCCGTGGCATCGGCATGGGGCTGATGTTCCGGGCAGAGGCGGCGCGCAATTCGCCGGCCTTTTCAGCCATATACATGCCGGGTGGCAAGCCGGTAGAGGCTGGCGCGACGCTGCGCTTCCGCGATCTCGCGCGTACGCTGCGCAAGCTCGCGGCAGATGGCCATGACGGTTTTTATCGCGGCAGCGTGGCGCGACGCATGGTGACCGGCGTGCAGGCCGCGGGTGGTATCTGGACCCGCGATGACCTGGCTGCCTACAAGGTGGTCGAGCGTGAGCCCATCCGCGTGCAGTATCGCGACGCGACGCTGGTCATGGCGCCGCCGCCATCTTCCGGCGGCGTGGTGATCGGCGATTCGCTGAACATCCTGCGTGCCTGGGATCTCGGCAAGCTGCAGTCCGTCGAACGCAAGCATCTGACGGTTGAAGCCATGCGTCGCGCCTATCGCGATCGCGCCATGTATCTCGGTGACCCAGCCTTCGTTTCGATGCCGATCGAGCGGCTGCTCAACCCCTGGTATGCGGATGGCCAGCGCACTTCGATACGGCTCGATCGTGCCACGCCGAGTGACGATCTGCCGGGCATTGCACCGGCTGCCGGTGGCGGCACCAACACCACGCATTTCTCCGTGCTCGACAAGGCGGGCAATCGCGTCGCTGGCACGCTCAGCATCAACACCTGGTTCGGTGCCGTATTCATTCCGCCCGGCACTGGCGTGATCCTGAACAACGAGATGGATGATTTCTCGGCCAAGGCGGGTACACCGAACAGTTTCGAGTTGCTCGGCGCGGATGCCAATGCCATCGCCCCGGGCAAGCGCATGCTGTCGAGCATGTCGCCAAGCTTCATCGAATCGCCGCGCGGCGTGGCGATACTCGGCACGCCGGGCGGCAGCCGCATCATCAGCATGGTGCTGCTCTCGGCTCTCGCCTGGATGGATGGGGCCGATGCGCGGGAGATGGTCAGCCTGAAGCGCTATCACCATCAGTACTACCCGGACGTGGTGGTTCATGAAGAGGGCGCATTCACGGTCGAGGAAAAGACCGGCCTCGAAGCACGTGGGCACAAGCTCGAACTCAGCCCACGCAGTTTCGGCAACATGCAGGTGGTTACCTGGGACCGGAAAACCGGCCGGGTTGATGCGGCTTCTGATCCGCGCGGCGGCGGCGAAGTCACCGTCTATTGAGTGGCGCGGCTGTGCCTCAGCGCTGGCAGCGCGGGCAGTAATAGCTGGAGCGCTGGCCGAGTACCTGCTGTTTCACGGGTGTGGCGCAAACCACGCAGGGCCGGCCAGCGCGATCATAGACACGCAGTCTCTGACCGAAGTAGCCCGGCTGTCCCGTGCCGTGATGAAAGTCGCGCAGTGTCGTGCCACCTTCATGGATTGCGTCTGACAGCACCGCCCGGATCGATGTGACCAGGGACGCCAGACGCTTCTCCGCCAGACGACCGGCGGCACGGGCGGGGTGGATCCCGGCGCGAAACAGCGCTTCGCTCGCATAGATGTTGCCCACACCCACGACGATCTGCCCATTCATGATGTGCGGCTTGATGGCGACTTTTCGCCCTTGGCAGTGTGCCAGCAGCCAGG
>JAUPLK010000146.1 GCA_030836925.1 Pseudomonadota bacterium | reverse complement strand
CGAACTTGCGCTTCAGGTTGTCCAGATCGAAATCGGCATCCGGTGCCTCGGGATGCACCTCCGGATAGGCCGCCACCGAGATGTCGAAGTCGGCCACCTCGCGCAGTCCGCGCACCAGGTCGACCGCGTAAGCATAGCCACCGGGATGCGGCGTATAGCAGGTGGCGCCCTGTGGCGGATCACCGCGCAGCGCGACGATGTGGTTGATGCCCTCGGCATGATAGGCACGCGCGATCGTCCTGATCTCCTCCCGGTCGGCACCCACGCAGGTCAGATGGGGCGCACTGACGAGGCCGGTTTCCGCCACGATGCGCGACACGATGCGATGGGTGCGGTCGCGCGTCGAACCATCCGCCCCGTAGGTCACGGATACGAAGCGCGGCCGCAGCGGGGCGAGTGTCCCGATCGCCTGCCAGAGCTTCGCCTCCATCTCCGGCGACTTCGGCGGAAAAAACTCGAAGGACACCTGCACAGGCGTTTGGCTGGCTTGCTCAGTCATCGGTACCGGTCCTCGTTCCCTGCGGCCCATCGGCCACTTCATTCATCACCGCCAGAAACAGCGCCCGGTCGGGTGCACGGCCGGGCAGCCACTGGCGACTCGATACGGAAAATCCTGCCGCACGCAGCAGCGCAGCCAGCTGTCGCTCCGACAACTCGCCCTGGGCCGGAGTCACCGGCAGACGGCGCACGACCGGCAGGATGCGGTCGAGGATCAGCAGACGGCCATGCGTAGCCAGTACGCGGCGCACCTCGGCGAGGATCACTTCCGGCTGCGTGCCGGGGCCCAGCACTTCGTCGAGGATCACCAGGTCGAATTCACCGGCCGCAAATGGCAATGCCCGGGCATCGGCATCACGAATTGTCCAGCGTGCCCGGCCCGAGCCATACAGACGCGAGCGCGCCAGCTGGCGCATGTGGCCTGCAGAGTCCACGCCAACCACCCGACTGGCACGTGGTGCCAGCAGCTGCAGCAGATTGCCGGCACCGACGCCCACATCGAGCACGGCGCCGAGCGGCTGCTTGCCAAGCACCACGTCCAGCAATTCAGCCAGCGCATGCTGCGCAGTCACTGTGCCAGCTGCCGAGGCACGGATCGAACGGGTGCCCCGGCGCAAGGCGTCCCGCTCGCGCTCACGGCGCGATTGCGCCATGCGCTCCTGGTCCTGGCTGACGACCGGATCAGGACCGCGCAGCAGCGCGCCCAGATAGTCGCCGATACCGTCATCCAGAACGGCATCCTCGAGGCGATAGTAGATCGAGCGGCCTTCGCGGAAGGATTCCACCAGGCCGGCCTCGGCCAGCAGGCGCAGATGGCGCGACACGCGCGGCTGGCTTTGCCCGAGCACCGTCACCAGATCGCCCACTGTGGCCTCACCCGGCAACAACAGGGCGAGCAGGCGCAGGCGGCTGGGTTCAGCCGCAGCCTCCAGTTGTGACAATGCCTGTCCGAGTTCCATGCGGGAAATATAAAGATATCTTTATGTTTCCGCAACGACCAGGCGGGACGCGGGCTTCAGGGCTCCTTCAGGGGTGGAGAGGGTCCCGGCGCGGGTGGCGCCGCAACCGCTTCCTCGGCGAGGCCAATCCAGGTTCGCACCAGTGAATAGGCCACCGCCAGCAGGGTCGGGCCGATAAACAGGCCGACCATCCCCCAGGCCAGCAGGCCGCCCAGCACCCCCATCAGGATCAGTGCGAAAGGCAGCTTGGCACCCCGGCTGATCAGGTAGGGACGCAGGAAGTTGTCCACCGTATTGACCAGCAGCAAGCCCCAGATGGCGAGGAAAATCGCGTGGCCGGTGTCGCCGGTGTGATAAAGCCAGAAAGCCGCAGGGGCCCAGACGAGCAGCGTGGGCAGCTGGATCAGCGCCAGCAGGAAAGTCGCGAAACCGAGCAGCGCGATACCCGGGACACCGGCCAGCCCAAAGCCGAGTGCAGCGACCAGTGACTGGATGGATGCCGTACCCACCAGTCCGATGGACACGCTGCGCACGGTACTGACCACGATACCGATGATCGGCGCACCCTGATCCATGTGCAGCCGGGCAATCAGCCGCTGGGCCAGGTCTGCGAAACGATCCGCAGTCACCAGCAACACACCGGCGATCAGTATGGCAAAGATGAATTGCAGCAGAACCAGGGCCAGGTTGGCGCCCTGGGCAAGGGCCCATACGCCAGCCTCCTCGGCTGCCGGCAAGGCCCGACGCACCAGGCCGCTGGCATCAGCCACGGCACCGACCCAGGTATCGCGAATCAGCTCCCCGACCAAGGGCAGACCGCTAAGCCAGTCGGGCGGCTCCGGGCCTATGGATAGCGTCAACTCCCTGAACAGGTTGGCGACCTGGGGCACCGCCTGACCGAGCGTGGCAGTGAGTACGGCAAAAGGCAGTACCAGCAGCACGAACAGCACGAAGGTGCAGGCCCCCGCCGCCAGCACCGGCCGGCCACCCAGTCTGGTTGCCAGCCAGACAAATGCCGGCCAGACCGTGATGGCGATGATTGCGGCCCAGGCCAGGGCCCCGACAAAGGGCAGGATGATCTGCAGGCAGGCCAGCACCAGCAGCACCAGTGCAACCAGGCGTGCGATCCGTTCGGTGGTCCAGCTTTGCGGTTCTGGCATGTGATTCCCGCCGCTAGCCGCCCTGCAATTTGCGCTTCAGCAGCTCGTTGACCTGGGCGGGGTTGGCCTTGCCCGCACTGGCTTTCATGATTTGCCCGACCAGGAAGCCCATCACCTTGGTCTTGCCAGCCCGGTATTCGGCAACCTGATCCGGGTTGGCCGCCAGCACCTGGTCGATCACCGCCTCGATGGCGCTGCTGTCCGTGATCTGGCGCAGCCCCTGCCGGTCGATGATGGTATCCGCATCACCACCTTCGGACCACAGCAGCTCGAAAACCTGCTTGGCCAGCTTGCCGGAAATCGTGTCGTCCATGATCCTGCGCAGCAGGCCGGCAAGCTGCGCCGGGCTGACACGGCTGGCCTCGATACCGAGCGCGTCGCGGTTGAGCGCGGCCATCAACTCGCCGTTGATCCAGTTGGCTGCAAGCTTCGCGCTGCCCGGCGCGGCAGCCACCACTGCCTCAAAGAAGGCGGCCAGCTCGATACTGGCGGCCAGCAGCGCGGCATCGCCCGAACCCAGGCCGTAGGCGGCGACAAACCGGGCCCGCTTGGCCTCCGGCAGCTCCGGCATTCCGGCCTGCACAACCGCGATGAAACCGGCATCGATGATCACCGGCAACAGATCCGGATCGGGGAAATAGCGGTAATCGTTGGCCTCTTCCTTGCTGCGCATGGAACGGGTTTCATCGCGGTCGGGATCGTAGAGCCGCGTTTCCTGGCGCACCGTGCCGCCGCCTTCCAGCACTTCGATCTGCCGCTCGACCTCGAACAGGATCGCGCGCTCCAGAAAGCGGAAGGAATTGAGGTTCTTGGTCTCGGTACGCGTGCCGAGCTGAGCGCTGCCGGTACGCCGTACCGAGACATTGGCGTCACAGCGGAAGGAACCTTCCTGCATGTTGCCGTCACAGATGCCCAGATAACGCACCAGCTGATGGATCTTCTTCATGTAGGCCACGGCTTCTTTGGCTGAACGCATGTCGGGCGCAGAGACGATCTCGATCAGCGGCGTACCGGCCCGGTTCAGGTCGAGGGCGGTGAGCCCGGGGAAGTTTTCGTGCAGCGACTTGCCGGCGTCCTCCTCGAGGTGGGCGCGGATGATATGCACGGAGGTGGCGCTGCCATCCTCCAGCTCGATGTCGAGCCGGCCGTCATGCACGATCGGCAGCTCGTACTGGCTGATCTGGTAGCCCTTGGGCAGATCGGGATAGAAGTAATTCTTGCGCGCAAACACCGAACGCGGTGCGATGCTGGCGCCGATCGCCAGACCGAACTTCACCGCCATGCGCACCGCCTCGGCATTGAGCACCGGCAGCACGCCGGGGTAACCCAGATCGACGAGACAGGCCTGCGTGTTCGGCTCGGCACCATAAGCGGTGGCGGCACCCGAGAAGATCTTGCTGCGCGTGGCCAGCTGCGCGTGGATCTCCAGGCCGATGACGGTTTCCCAGCTCATCGCGGCGTGCCCGTAGGAGCGCCTTCAGGCGCGATTCCTGTGGGAGCGCCTTCAGGCGCGATTCCGGCGTCGATCGCGCCTGAAGGCGCTCCTACGGGCGCTCCTACGTGCCAGTCGGTTTCGCACTGATAGACGTGGGCGAAATTGAGCAGTGACCCTTCGCCGAAGTGCGGACCGATCAGTTGCAGGCCGACCGGCAGGCCGGCGGAATAGCCGCAGGGAATCGACATGCCCGGCAGACCGGCCAGGTTGACCGCGATCGTGTAGATGTCGTTGAGGTACATCTGCACCGGGTCATCGACCTTCTCGCCGAGCCGGAAGGCCGGCGTCGGCGCGGTTGGCCCGGCGATGATGTCCACCTCGGCAAAACAGCGGCGGAAATCTTCCGCGATGAGCTGCCGCGCCTTCTGCGCCTTGAGGTAGTAGGCATCGTAGTAACCCGCCGACAGCACATAGGTACCCGTGAGGATCCGGCGCTTCACCTCGGCACCGAAGCCCTCGCCACGCGATTTCTTGTACAGCTCTTCAAGCGACTGCGCGCCTTCGTGCCGATAGCCGAAGCGCACCCCGTCAAAGCGCGACAGGTTGGATGAGCACTCCGCCGGCGCGACGATGTAGTAGGTGGGCACGGACAGCGCGAGGCTCGGCAGCGAGATCTCCACCAGCTTCGCGCCCAGCTGCTCATAGACGCGCAGGGCCTCGCGCACCGCAGCCGCAGAGGCTGGCTCCAGGCCTTCATCAAGAAATTCCTTGGGCAAGCCGATACGCTTGCCGGCCAGCGCGGCACCCAGCTGCGCCGTGTAGTCGGGCACCGGCAGATCGGCAGAGGTCGAGTCACGCGGATCGAAGCCGGCCATCGCCGCGAGCAGCAGGGCCGCATCCTCGGCACTCAGCGTCAGCACGCCGGCCTGATCGAGACTCGAGGCAAAAGCCACCATGCCGTAGCGGGACACGCGGCCGTAGGTGGGCTTCAGGCCGGTGAT
>JAUPLK010000145.1 GCA_030836925.1 Pseudomonadota bacterium | reverse complement strand
CTGCTGGGCCTGATGCTTGTCATCAGCGGTGGCTGCGCAAGCAGCAGTGCGGTGCAGGAACAGGATGCCTGGGACCCCATCGAGCCCATCAACCGCGCCATTTTCAAGGTCAACGATATTGGCGACCGCTACCTGCTGCGACCGGTTGCGGTGGGCTACGAACGGGGTCTTCCGCCGCAGATGCGCAGTGGCATCCAGAACTTTTTCAGCAACATCAGATACCCGATAACCATCGTCAACAACTTCCTGCAGGGCAAGTTTCGCGATGGCGGCCGCGATACGGGACGCTTTGTTCTGAATACCACGGTAGGCCTGTTCGGCTTCTTCGACCCCGCGACCCGTATCGGCCTGGAGGAGAATGACGAGGACTTCGGCCAGACGCTGGGCAGGTGGGGTGTCGGCGAAGGACCATATCTCGTGCTTCCCCTGTTCGGCCCTCGCACGCTGCGCAGCGCAGCGGGCGATGTCGCCGATTCGCCCCTGACCCCGCTGATCGATATCACCAGCAGCGACATTGATATTGCCTGGGTGCTCTGGACGACCCATCAGGTGGACAAGCGTTCCCGACTGCTGGACGCGGACGAACAGGTTTTTGAAGCCTATGATCCCTACCTGTTCGTGCGCGACGCCTATCTGCAGAACCAGCGCTACCGCCTTCACGACGGCAATCCTCCGGAGGACGACAGCTACCTGGATGACATGGACGACGAATAGATCAGCCGCCGTTACCCGTCACCAGCATCTCTTCAACACCACTGAGGCGGGCGATCGCCAGCAGCTTTTCCGGCAGGGACGTGAACCGGACAGTGCGGCCCTCGGCCCATCCCCATCGCAGCCATTCGAGCAGCAAGGCAAGCCCTGCGCTGTCCACCTTGGTGACTCCGCCGAGATCAATGGAAATTGCCGTGCTGCCGGCAAACAGGCCACGGCTCACATCGAGCAGTTCACTGGCAGTGGCAAAAACCAGCGGTCCGGCGAGGGCAAGCTGACCGGGCCCTTCAGAACGCAAAACCGGCAGGGTCATTTGGGAGCCGTACCGGGCACCGCAACCTTGTTGCCCGCTCCGGCACCGCTTTCCAGTTTGGCCGCATCGGCCTGCAGACGGGCAATCACGGCATCGATGCCCTTGGCCTTGATTTCAGCGTTGAACTGGTTGCGGTAGTTCTGCACGTAGGAAATCCCTTCGATGCGCACATCGAAGGCGCGCCAGCCCTCGCTGGTCTGATGCAGGCTGTAATTCACCGGTAGACTGGTGCCATCATCCAGCAGCATCACGCTCTTGACCACCGTATTTTTCGGATCCGGCGCAGCCGATGATGCCGGCAGGATTTTCACCTTGTCACGCTCGAAGCGCAGCACGTAGCGGGCATAGCTGCGCAACAAAAAGTCATAGAATGTATCGATGAACTTTTTCCGCTGCTCTGCCGTTGCAGTCCGCCAGTGCTTGCCCAGCACCAATCGGCCAGCGTAGTCGGTATCGAAGACCGGCAGGAACACCTCGTCGACCAGCTTGTAGAGATCGGCCGGATTGGCGGCAAGATGGGCCCGCTGGCCATCAATGCGTTTTGCGAGCGTCTCTGCTGTCTCGCTCACGACCTGATCGGGGGTGCGGCTGTCAGCCTGCACAACTGCCGACAGGAGCAGCAGACACATCGTTGCGACAATCTTCATGTGGCGGCCAACCTCCTATTCGTCCACCGAAGGCGATGCAGTGGTATCGCCCTCCTCGGCCTTGCTGAACAGAAACTTGCCAATCAGCTGTTCAAGGACTACAGCCGACTGCGTGATCTGCAACTCACTGCCCTCAGTGAGCCAGGTATCGGAACCACCGGCGCCGATACCGACGTACTTGCTGCCCAGCAACCCCGCCGTCAGGATGCTGGCGTCCGAATCATCAGGGATGCGGTTGAACTGACTGTTAACACGCAGCGTAACGACTGCATCGAGCCGTTCATTGTCAAATTCGATGCGCTCCACCCGGCCGATATTCACGCCCGACATCGTCACCTGCGAACGGACCTTCAGGCCCGCCACATCCTCGAAACGGGCCGTGACCCGATAACCCTCGTCACCGGCATATTCATCGAGATCCGTGGTCTGCGTCGCCAGGAACAGCAGGGCCGCGAAACCCAGAAATACGAACAGCCCGGTCCCGAGCTCACGTGGTCTGTTGCTTTCCATCCCGTCTGGTCCTCAAATCAGAAATGCGGTAATCATGTAGTCAAGTATCAGTACGGCAATCGAGGTGGTAACCACCGTGCGCGTGGTGGCCATGCCGACGCCCTCGGCCGTCGGCGCGCAATTGTAGCCTTCATAAACCGCGATCAGGCTGGCTGCGATGCCAAACACGATGCTTTTGGATACCCCTTCGCCAATGTCGGCGGGATCGACGTACTCCTGCATCTGCGACCAGAAGGCACCGCCGTCCACGCCCATGACGTATACGCCGATAAACCAGGCACCGAGTATGCCGATGGCATTGAATACCGCGGTCAGCAGCGGAACCGAAATGGCACCCCCGACAAAACGGGGCGCAACGATGCGCCGGATGGGATCAATCGCCATGACTTCCATGGCCGCCAATTGATCAGTCGCCCGCATCAGACCGATTTCCGAGGCCAGCGAGGTGCCGGCACGGCCCGCAAACAGCAATGCGGTGACCACCGGCCCGAGTTCCTTGATGAGGGTCAGTGCCACACCTGCACCGAGTATGTCTTCCTGGCGCAGACGGGCCAGTGAATCGTAGCCCTGCAATCCGATCACCATGCCAACGAAGAATGCCGAGGTCATGATGATCACCAGCGAGAGCACGCCGGCATTGTGTATCTGCGCGGAAATCAGTGCCGGACGGGCAAAAGCCGCTGGACACTGCGCGAGGATTTCACCAAGAAACAGCACCACCGCGCCGAGTTTGCGCAGCGCCGCCAGCAGGCTGTCCTGCAACTGCCTGATCAGCGCCATCAGTAAGTGCCCAGCAACTGCTGCCGGTAGTCCGGCGCGGGATAGTGAAACGGCACCGGCCCGTCGGCAGCACCGGTCATGAACTGGCGTACCAGCTCGGACTCGCTGTTGGCGAGTTCATCAGGTCGGCCACTGGCAATGACCTTGCCTTCCGAGATCACGAAACAGTGATCGGCAATATGGGCAATCTCGGCCACATCGTGCGAGACCACGATACTGGTCAGCCCCAGGGCATCGTTGTTCAGCCTGATCAGTCGCAGGACCACACCGAGTGAAATCGGATCCAGGCCCGAGAAAGGCTCGTCGTACAGCAGGAGTTCCGGGTCCAGCACCATCGCCCGTGCCATGGCCACGCGTCGTGCCATGCCACCCGACAGCTCCGAAGGCATCAGGTCCGCGGCTCCCCGCAGACCGACAGAATGCAGCTTGGTCAGGACCACATTGCGCAGCAGGCGCTCGTGCAACCGGGTGTTTTCGCGTACCGGAAATGCGACGTTCTCGAACACGCTGAAGTCAGTCAGCAGGGCGCTGTTCTGGAACAACATCCCCATCCGGCGACGCAGAGCATAGAGATCCGGGCGCGAAAGCCGGGCAACCTCCTGCCCAGCCACCTGGACACTGCCCGCATCGGGCTTGAGTTGTCCGGTGAACATGCGCAGCAGGGTGGTCTTGCCCGTACCGCTGGGACCCATGATTGCCGTGATGCTGCCACGGGGAATCGCCAGCTCGAGGCCATCAAAGATCAGGCGGCTGCCGCGCGAAAAACGCAGGCCACTGATCTCGATCAGATTGTCGGCAGCCCGAGATGCGTCCACGCCGCTTCCATTGTGATTCAGCTGCGGATATCCACAGCCCGGAATTTGAAGGGCGACAAGGATAGCAAAATTCCGTCGGGCAGCTTGGCTATTGCCCAATGCAGCGGGGGACTCTGCCACAGACTATTCCCCCACAAAGCATATTGGACTAAGATAGTCCCATATGCTCCGGATCAGCAAATTGACCGACTACGGCACGATGATTCTCGTATACCTGGCAGCACAGACCGGCAAGGTCTGCTCGGCAAACGATGTCGCCAGCGGCACGCGCATCGCGCTGCCAACGGTGCAGAAATTGCTGAAAATACTCGCACGCGGTGATCTGGTGCATTCACTGCGCGGAGCGGATGGCGGCTATGCCCTGTCGCGCCCGCCGGAGCGCATCAGTGCGGCGGAAATCGTCGACGTGCTTGAGGGACCGCTGAGCATCACCGAGTGCAGCATGACTGACAGCCAGTGTGAACTTGAGGAAGGCTGTCCGGTCGGTGACGCCTGGCAGAAGATCAACCGCACCATCCGTGGTGCGCTGGACACCGTCACGCTGGCAGATCTTGCACATCCGCCACATGAGTTTCCGTTGCCGCAGCCGTCGGCACGACGCGGCAAGATCGTTGAACGCCGCTCGCACGACTGACCAGGCCAGGGATCCGCAATGGACAGCAAATCGCAAAACCCGGGCCTCGACGAACTGGTCAGTCGACGCTACCAGCATGGCTTTGTCACGGATATCGAATCAGATACGGTACTGCCCGGCCTCAGCGAGGACGTGATCCGTTTCATCTCGCACAAGAAGGAGGAACCCGGTTTCCTGCTCGAGTGGCGTCTCAAGGCATACCGTCACTGGCTGACCATGCGCGAACCGGCCTGGGCCCGGCTTCATTACCCACCCATCGATTACCAGGACATCTCCTATTTTTCGGCACCGAAAAAAACGCCGGGACTCAAGTCCCTGGACGAGGTGGATCCGAAGTTGCTCGCCACCTATGAAAAGCTCGGCGTACCGCTGCACGAGCGGGCCCGGCTGGCTGGTGTCGCGGTCGATGCCGTGTTTGACAGCGTATCGGTCACCACCACCTTCAGGGACAGGCTGGCTGCGGCTGGCGTGATCTTCTGCTCCTTCTCCGAAGCCGCGCGGGAACACCCGGAACTCATCAGTAAATACCTCGGTACGGTCGTGCCCTATCGCGACAACTATTTCGCCGCACTCAACTCCGCGGTGTTTACCGATGGTTCCTTCGTGTACATCCCGAAGGGCGTGCGCTGCCCGATGGAGCTGTCGACT
>JAUPLK010000144.1 GCA_030836925.1 Pseudomonadota bacterium | reverse complement strand
CCGGGGAAGGCGCGGCCGAGTTCCGCATTCGCCTGCAGCAACTTGCCCGCGAGGCACGAGACGCACAGACCGATGCCCTGCGTGACAAGTACGCCGCGAAATTCAGCACGCTCAATGAGCGCATACGGCGCGCCGAGCAGGCCGTCGAGCGTGAACAGGAGCAGGCCACGGGTTCGAAAATCGACACGATGGTGTCGGTGGGCTCCACATTGTTGGGCGCATTGCTTGGCCGCAAGCGGGTATCGGCAACCTCTGTCTCGCGCAGCGCATCCGCGATGCGCAAGGCCGGCAACGCCTACAAGCAAAGCGGCGACGTGCAGCGCGCCGGTGAAACCGTTGATGCACACAAGGCACAGCTCACCGAACTCGAAGTCGAACTGCAGGCCGAACTCGCCAGCCTCGAAGCCGACTGGAGCGCGAAGGCAGAGCAACTGGAGGAGATCGCCGTGCGACCCAAAGCCACCGACATCACGCTGCAGTTCTGCGGCATCGGCTGGCTGCCGTTTTTCGAAGACGAAATGGGCAACCCGCGCGCCGCGTGGCAGGAGCGGCGGTAGGAGCGGCTCCTACGCAAGTGGCAGATCGAGGGTCACCAGAAGGCCGGGGTGGTTGTCGTCGAGGCGCAGACTGCCACTGTGCAGGCGCGCCACAGCCGCCGCAAGACTCAGGCCCAGGCCCGCGCCGTCACGCGAGGGCGTATCGCTCAGGCGCACGAAGGGCTCGACGGCGCGGCCCCGATCACCTGCGGCGATGCCGGGCCCGGTGTCGGCCACCGTGAGCACCAGGCGACCGCTGTCCACCTGCGCGGCGAGCCGCACGCTGCCGCCGGCCGGCGTGAACTTGAGTGCATTGTCGATCAGGTTGGCGACTGCCTGCGCCAGCAACTGGCGGTGTCCCATGACCTGCAGACCGGCACCAGGCAACACCTGCAGGGTGATGCCCTGCTGTTCCGCCTGCGGCTGATACAGCTCGACCAGTTCGGCGAGCAGCACATCCATGGCGACCGCCTCCGGCCGCGCACCGACCGCACCGCTCTCCGCCTCCGCGATCTGCAACAACGCCGTCAGCACGCGCTGCATGTGATCGAGATCCTGCAACGTCACCTCGACCGTCTCACGCGAGGCACCGGCCACCGGATCAGCCAGCGCCCGCTCCATGCGCAGACGCATGCGGTGCATAGGACTGCGCAGATCGTGCGCAGCGCTGTGCAGCGAGGCACGCAGGATTTCCGTGGTGCGCGCCAGGCGGGCCAGCAGTGCGTTGACCTCCACGGCCAGGGTATCGAACTCGTCCTCGGCACCGGCCACCGGCAGACGGCGCGAGAGATTGCCGCCGAGGATCTCGGCGCAACTGCGGCTGACGTCGGCCACACGGGCGAAGATGCGCTGGCTCTGGCGGTAGCCGATGCCCAGCGCGAGCATCGTCACCAGCAGGCTGCCCGCGCCGGCGGCAACCAGGAAGCGCCGGCCCAGGGCATGCCGCTCGCTGAGGTCGGTACCGACCATGAGGCGCAGACCGGATCCCGGTTCCAGCACCATGGCCCGCACCGGCCGCTCGCTCTGGAAGCCGGCCCCCTGCACCATGATCTCGAAATCGACCCATGCGCCGTCGACACGGCGCATGGTCGGCCAGGCCGGCAGATTGCCGGCCAGCACGAATCCCTGCTCATCGGTGAGCAGGTACACCGCGTTGGTCCGGCCCCAGTTCTCGGCACGCAGGTTCAGCTCGGCGGCCAGGGTCCTCACCCCGCCCCGCGCATAGGCTTCGAGGAAACCCGCCGCATCACGCTCGATGGCCGTGTCCACTTCGGCGTCGATGAAACGTGCGGTGATCAGGTAGATGACAAAGACCAGTGCCAGCAGCGCCGCAGCGAAGATCGCCGCATACACCACCGACAGTCGCAGTGCAGAGGTGCGCACTCAGTCGGCCCGCACCGTATAGCCGGCACCGCGGACTGTATGGATAAGCGGCCGGTCAAAGTCGCGGTCGACTGCCTGGCGCAGCCGGCTCATGTGCACATCGATCACGTTGGTCTGTGGATCGAAGTGCAGGTCCCAGACCCCTTCGAGCAGCATGGTGCGCGTCACCACCTGTCCGGCCCGACGCAGCAGGAATTCCAGCAGCTTGAACTCGCGCGCCGTCAGGTCGATGCGCCGGCCGGCACGCATCACCGTCCGCGCGAGGACGTCCATCTCGAGATCGGCCAGCCGCAGCTTCATCTCCGGTGCCGGCGCCACCTGGCCACGACGCAACAGCGCCTCGATCCGCGCCAGCAGTTCGGACAAGGCGAAGGGCTTGGTCAGATAGTCATCGCCGCCGGCACGCAGCCCCTCGACACGATGATCGACCGAACCGAGCGCAGACAGGATCAGTACCGGCGTGCGGTTGCCCTGCTTGCGCAGCACCTCGATGACCGTCAGACCATCGAGATACGGCAACATGCGGTCGGCGATGATGCCATCGTAACTGCGCTCGGTGGCATGGAACAGGCCATCGCGGCCATCAGCAGCATGATCGACCTGGTAGCCGGCCTCGGTCAGCGCCCTGACCAGATAGCCGGCGGCGTCCAGGTCGTCTTCGATGAGCAGCAGGTGCATGCCGCCCATCCTAGCAGGCCGCAGTCAGCCACCAATCGTCAGCGGCAGAAACAGGCGTGCCTCGTCACGCTGCACGAGCATCGGCACGGGCTGGTCCTTCGGCAGCTTTTGCACCAGCCTGGCCAGCTGCTCCGGGTTGTCGACAGCGCGACTGTCGAGGCTGAGAATGATGTCGCCGCGACTGAGTCCCGCCCGGGCCGCCGGACCGTCCGCGACGCGCGCCACCAGCACACCACCGGATTCGAGACCCGAGGCCTCACGCTGTTCCGGCGTCAGTGCCACGACCTGGATGTTGAGCACACCCGCGGCCTGATCGCTCGCGGCATTGTCGGCGAGCTTCTCGTCCTCGGCAGTTTTCAGGCGTGCCACGGTGACCGGAATATTGCGCATCGCCTTGTCACGCCAGACCTTCAGCGTCACGGTGGTTCCCGGCGCGGTTTCACCGACCAGCGGCGGCAGATCCGCATGCTGTGCAAGCGGCTGGCCGTTGAATGCGAGGATCACGTCACCGGATTTCAGCCCGGCGCGACTGGCCGGACCGCTCTTGTCCACCTGCCCGACCAGTGCGCCGGCCGCCTTGTCGAGGCCGAAGGACTTCGCCAGCTCGCCGTTCAGCGCCTGGATGCCGATACCGAGCCAGCCGCGCTCGACCCGGCCATTTGCCGCCAGCTGGCGCGCAACATTGCTGGCCACATTCACCGGGATGGCAAAAGACAGCCCCATGTATCCGCCACTGCGGCTGTAGATCTGCGAATTGATGCCCACGACTTCACCACGCAGGTTGAACAGCGGCCCACCGGAATTGCCGGGGTTCACGGCCACATCGGTCTGGATGAAGGGCACGTAGTTGCCATCCGGCAGGCTGCGGCCGATCGCACTCACGATGCCCTGCGTGACCGAGTGCTCGAGACCGAAGGGCGAGCCGATGGCCAGCACCCAGTCACCCACCTCCACAGTTGACGAGTCGCCGAGCTTAACGGCGGGCAGGCCGCTGGCCTCGATCTTCAGCAGAGCCACATCGGAGGCCGTGTCGAGCCCGATCAGGCGGGCCGGTTTTTCGCTGTTGTCCGACAGCTTGACGACGATCGAGTCAGCACCCTCGACCACATGCGCATTGGTCAGGATCTCGCCATCGGCAGAGATGATGAAACCCGAGCCCAGCGAACGTGCCTCGCGACGGCCTTCCGGCTGACCGGGCATCGGCATGCCGCGGAAGCGCCGGAAAAACTCCTCCAGTTCCGGCGGCATGCCGGGCGGTCCGAACTCCGGAGAGCCACGATCCCCGGCACCACCGGCTCTGAGATCCTGCGTCGTGCTGATATTGACGACGCTGGCCTGGTTGCGCCGGATGACCGGCTTGAAGTCGGGCAATTCGGCCTGCGCCAGTGGGCCGCAAAACAGGCTGGCGACAACGAGAGACCGCAACACTCTGACAGACATACCGGACCGGACTGCAAGCATCGACAAACTCCTCAGGATTGAAAAAACCGGGAGGAGGGATCTGCCGGCCTGGCAGACCCCGCTCCCTTGCATCACGACAACGGAAACAACACGACTGAAAGTGGCAGGAGCTTCAGCGAAGCCGGCAAGCCCGGGTTCATCCGGCGAGCGTTCCATTCAGAGCACACAAAGGGCCCGCTGCATTCCGAGACACCAGATCACCAACAACCTCGACCTAAACGTCACTCCCATGCTGAAACCAGGGGTATCTGGTTCAGCTGCCACACTGAAGGGCCGCGGCTTCATGTTCGGTCTGGCGACACCGGCAAGCTGCCTTGCCTGTACAGGGGGGGAATCAGGCTGGAATTCCTGCAACCCACCGGTGCCGCCCGACCGTCACCACGTGCTGCCGCTCCTTCGGCTTGCCTGCAGTCCCGGGAGGGGTGTCTCGCGGGACTACGGTTGCCATACTGGACCCGGCCCCCTCGCGGGAGCCTTGCGTGCAAATTAAGAGTTCTTAAGGATCGGGCTTGAGGCCGGAAAGGGCCGAGCGCCAGGCGCCGGGAGCGGCGGCGGGATCGTTAACCAGTTCGAAAGTCGCACGGCGGGTGGCCGGATTGTGCAGCGACTCGATGAGCACCAGCGCCAGGTCGTCCCGCGACAGGGTACTGCGCAGCAGCGGCCGCCAGTTGTCGCCCTGTTCGATGCGCAAGCCCTGCTGACCTGCCGGCTGGTTGACGAGCCCACCGGGCCTGACGATGGTGTAGCTGAGGCCACTGGCACGCAGGTAGTTTTCGCCCTTCAGTCGCCAGCCCAGCGCACCCTTGGTGGCCTTGTTGAAGGGATGCGCCGGATCGGTCACACCAATCGCCGTGAGCAGCACAAAGTGACTGACCTTCTCCGCCACGGCTGCATCGACCAGGTTTTTCACGCCACCGTAATCGACGAACTCGGCGCTGTTCGGCCCACCGACCTGGTTGGCACCGATCACGCTGATCACCTGCGTGACACCGCGCATCGCGGCAGCCACCTGCGCCGGGTCCCGCACATCGCATTCCACC
>JAUPLK010000143.1 GCA_030836925.1 Pseudomonadota bacterium | reverse complement strand
TCGCTGCCGCCGATGCCACGCCCGAGGGCGTGCGCAACATCGGGCCACCGCTCGGCGGCCGCCATGTGCTGGTGCTGGATGCGGCCGGGCAGCCGCTCCCGCCCGGCGAGCCGGGTGAACTCTGGGTCGGCGGTGACTGCGTCGCCGCCGGCTATTTCGGTGATGCCGCACTCAGCGCGCAGCGCTTCACCACGCACGCGGTGGCCGGACGCGGCCTGCTGCGCGGTTACCGCACCGGCGACCGGGTGCGCTTGCGCGCCGACGGTGCGCTCGAGTATCTCGGCCGCGCCGATGCGCAGCTCAAGTATCGCGGCTACCGCATCGAGCCGGCAGAAATCGAAAGCGCCCTGCGTGCCCATTCCGCCGTGCGCGATGCTGCCGTGGCGCTGCAGAGTGATGCGGCGGGCAACCCGCGGCTCACTGCGCATATCGTCAGCGCGCAGCCGCAGGCGAATCCGGCGGCGCTCGAGTTCTGGCCTTCGCTGGGTGCCTACGAGATCTACGACGATCTGCTCTACGGGCTGATGAATGCCGAGCCGGTGCGCCTCGCTGCCTATCGCGCGGCCTTCGCCGCCAGCGTACCGGGCAAGGTCGTGCTGGATATCGGCACCGGCAGCGATGCGGTGCTCGCCCGGCTGTGCGTCGAGGCCGGTGCGCGCCATGTCTATGCCGTCGAAGTGCTGGAAGCAGCGGTGCGGCAGGCGGTCGAACTGGTGCGCAGCCTGGGTCTCGAAGAGCGCATCACGGTCCTGCACGGCGATATCGCCAGCCTGGAACTGCCGGAACCGGTCGAGGTCTGTACGCAGGGCATCATCGGCAACATCGGCAGCGCTGATGGCATCGTGCCGGTCTGGAACGCTGCCCGCCGCAGCTTCGTGCCTGGCTGCGTGCCGGTGCCCTCGCGCTGCGTGACCCGGCTGGCGCTGATGGAGTTGCCGGCCGCCGTGCGCGCACAGCCGCGCTTTGCGCCACTCGCGGCCGACTACGTGCAGCGCGTGTTCGGTGTGGCCGGTGCGCCTTTCGACCTGCGTCTCTGCGTGCGCAACGTCGCGCCAGCCGACCTGCTGACGGCGGCCACCGATTTCGAGGTGCTGGATTTCAACGACCCATTGCCAGCTGGACACAGTGGAACTGCAGAACTCGAAGTGCTGCGTGACGGGATTTTCGATGGCTGCCTGCTGTGGACCGTGGTGTCGGCCGATGCCGCGCACACGGTCGATTACCTGCGCGAGCAGCGCGCCTGGTTGCCGGTATTCGTGCCCATGACGGATGACGGCCTCGCCGTGCGCCGTGGCGACGTCCTGCACATCAGTTGGCGTGCATTCAACGAGTCCGATGCGCGTCACCCGGACTACGCCTTCAGTGTGTCGCGCGCTGCCGATGGTGAGCGGCCGGCCTGCGAGTTCAACCAGGTCACGCGGCATGCCGGTAGCGTGGCCGGTGCGACGCGCCTGCATCGCGAGCTGCTGGCAGGTCTCGGCTCGACGATGCAGGTGGTGTCGGTCGATGCGCTGCGTGCCTGGCTCGGCGAGCGCGTGCCGGAATACATGCTGCCGCAGAGCTGGATGTTCCTGCCGGAGCTGCCGCTCACGCCCGGCGGCAAGCTTGACCGCGAGGCGCTGCCGGCGCCGGGCCGTCACCGGCCGCGTCTCGCTGCTGCGGCCATCGCGCCGCGCAATGCGGTGGAGACAGCCGTCGCCACGCTCTGGGCGCAGGCACTGGGGCTCGAAGCGATCGGTGTCGAGGATGATTTCTTCGCTCTGGGTGGTGATTCGATCACCGCCGTGCAACTCACCACGGCCACGCAGCGCTGGCTGGATGCGCCGATACCGCTCGCCGCGCTGTTCGATGCACCGACGGTGGCCGCGATGTCGGCACGGCTCGAAGCCGATCACGCCGCGGCCCTTGGAGCAGCGCTCGCGCGCAGGCCGGCAGTGCCCGCCGCGTACGGCGGGATGGATCGCGAGCAAGGTGAGCTATGACCGTCGCGGAGCTGCTCGCGGCAACGCGCGCGGCGGGCATCAGGCTGCGTGTCGAGCGCGGACGCCTGCTCTATGACGCACCCGCAGGTGCGCTGACCACCGACCTGCGCCAGGCGCTCAGCGCACGCAAGAGCGAGCTGCTGGCGCATCTGTCCGCCGACGGTGCGGCGCCGCTCGCCTTTCCACAGCAGAGCCTGTGGTTTCTGCAGCAGCTGTATCCGCAGGACACCAGCGCCAGCGAACAGTTTGCAATCCGCATCGAGGGTCCGCTCGATGCGCGGCTGCTCGCGCAGGCCTGGCAGGCCCTGCTGGCAAGACACGCCATCCTGCGCACGAGCTTCATCGAGCGCGACGGCGAGGTCTGGCAGCAGGCTGCGCCACCCGTGCCGGATGCAGTGGCGTTGCCGCAGCTCGATGCCGGCACCGCGCCGGGAAACCTGCTGGAGATCGCCGCTGCCGCCTTGCGTGAGCCTTTCGACCTGCGGCGTGGCCCGCTGCTGAAACCGCAGCTCTGCCGGATCGATGCCGGGCAGCATGTGCTGTTGGTCACCGCGCATCACATCATCGCCGATGGCCTGTCGGTGCCGGTGATCCGCGAGGAACTGTCCGCGCTCTACGCGGCCTTGCGTCGCGGTGAGCCTTCGCCGCTGCCGGCCGTGCAACTCGAATATGCCGATGTGGCGCTTGCGCAGGGCCCGCTCGATGCGCAGCGCGAGGCCGGCATCCTGCAACGCTGGCGGGAAATCCTTGCACGGCCGCCAGCGCCGGCACTGCAGGCGCTGGTGCGTCCGCCGCCCGGACCGAAAATATCGCGGCGTGCGGGCTTCAGCCTGGAGGCACAACTGGCCGATGGCCTGCGGCGGCTGGCGCGTGACTGCGGCACCACGCCCTACGTCGTGCTGCTGGCGGCTTTTCGCCTGCTGCTGGCCCGCCTGACGGGACAGCCCGACCTGGTGATCGGCACGCCGATGACCCTGCGCGACCGGCCGGAGCTGCGCAGGCTGATCGGCTGCCTGGTCAATCCACTGGCCCTGCGTGTGCCGCTTGCGTTGCGGGCTTCGTTTCGCAGTCAGCTGCTGCGCGAGCGGGCGATGGTGCTCGAAGTGCTGGAGTATCGCGAGCTGCCGTTCTCGCGGGTGGTGGCCGCCGTCAGCCCGGAGCGGAAACTCGATGAGCATCCGCTGTTCCAGGTGCTGTTTTCCTGGGAGACGGAGACACCGGCGGAGCCCGAACCGGCGGAAACCCGCTTCAGTCTGCTGTCGCTGCCGGCTGAGCGCGCCTCCTATTTCGATCTCGAATGCCTGCTGCGCGATGCGGGTGAGGGGCAGCCGCTCTGCGGCTATTTCGCCTGGTCGACGGCGGTGCTGGAGGACTGGGTGGCCCGGCAGCTCGCGCCGGTCTACAGCGTGTTGCTGACCGCGATCGTGGCCGATCCCGATGCGCCGATGGCGGAACTCGGCCTGCTGTCTGCAGCCGGGCAGCAGCAAATCCTTCACGACTGGAACGACACGGCCGCGCCGTATCCCGACGGCGCCGACTTGCCGGATGCTTTTCTGGACCAGGCGCGCCGCAACCCCGACGCGCCGGCACTGCAGGCCGATGCAGGCAGCCTGAGTTACGGACAACTCGACACGCGCAGCGCGCAACTCGCCGCTGAACTGCGGGCTTGCGGACTGCAGGCGGGCATGCCGGTGGGCCTGTGCATGCCGCGCTCGGCCGAGGCAGTCGTCGCAATGCTTGGCATCCTGCGTGCCGGCGGCGTCATCGTGCCGATCGATCCGGCCTGGCCGCCGGCGCGGCGGCAGTTCGTGACATCGGATGCCGGTGCGCAGATCGTGCTGACGGATCTGTGTCCGCAGCTTCCGGATGGCGGGCTGAAAGCTGCCGGCCTGTTGCCCGCGGGTGCGGCCGTGCTGCTCTACACCTCGGGTTCGACCGGCGGACCCAAGGGCGCAGTGACCACGCATGCTTCTGCCGTGAATCGTTGCCACTGGATGTGGCAGGACTATGCCTTCGGTGCGCAGGACCTGTTCGTGTTGCGCACCAGTTTCGGCTTCATCGATTCGCTGTGGGAAATCTTCGGTGCGCTCAGCCACGGCATCCCGCTGGTGATCGCGCCGGACGATATCGCCACCGACGCGCTGCGCCTGCCGGAATTCCTGCGCGAGCGCTCGGTCACGCACCTGGTGCTGGTGCCCTCGCTGTTGCGTGCCTTGCTGGATGCACTGTCGGAGGGTGGTGCGCCGGAGGGTGGCCTGCCCGCGCTGCGCAGTTGCATCAGCAGCGGCGAGCCCCTCGATCCGGAACTTGCACGGCGTTTTCGCGCCGCGTTTCCGGCCGCGCGGCTGCTGAACACCTGGGGCACCTCGGAAGTCTGGGATGCCAGCTGTCATGAGGTGAGGGCCGTGCCTGCGGAGGCCGTGCGCGTGCCGATCGGCCGGCCGGTCGCCAATGCCAGCGTCGCCGTGCTTGATGCCGGCGGTACGCTGCTGCCGCCGGGCTTTCCCGGCGAGCTGGTGGTCGGTGGCATCGGTGTTGGGCCCGGGTACTGGCAGCGTCCGGAACTGACGGCGCAGAAATTCATCACGACACGCCTGGCCCCGGATCACGCGCCGCAACGCCTGTGGCGCAGCGGCGACCGGGCGCGCTGGCTGGCCGACGGCACGCTTGAATGTCTCGGCCGACTGGATGCCCAGTTCAAGCTGCGCGGGCTGCGCATCGAGCCGGGCGAGATCGAGAATGCGCTGCTCGCACACCCCGCAGTCGCAGCTGCGATCGTCACGATCTGCGGCGAGGCTGATGCGGCCCGGCTGGTCGCCGGCGTGGTGTGCGCACCGCAGTCTGCAGCCAGGCCGGATGCGGAGCTGTGGAATGAATTGCGTGCACATCTGCGCGGGTCGTTGCCCGCACATATGCTGCCCACCAGCTGGCAGCGACTCGATCGGTTGCCGCTGACGCCGAGTGGCAAGCTTGACCGGCGAGCCTTTGCGGAATCGCATGGCGAGCAGCCCCATGTTGAGACACCGGCCGGCACGGCGCCGCGTACCGAAACCGAGCGCGAGATCGCCGCGCTCTGGGCCGAAGTGCTCGGTCGCGCGCAGATCGGCGTGGACGAGAACTTCTTCGATGCGGGC
>JAUPLK010000142.1 GCA_030836925.1 Pseudomonadota bacterium | reverse complement strand
CGGCTGCTGGAAATCCTGACACCCCTGTCCGGCAAGTCGATCCGCATCGGCATTTCCGGTGTGCCCGGCGTCGGCAAGTCCACCTTCATCGAGAGCTTCGGCAATCACCTCATCGGGCAGGGCCACCGGCTCGCCGTACTGGCCGTCGATCCCTCCTCGGCACTGTCGGGTGGCTCGATACTCGGCGACAAGACGCGCATGGAAACCCTCTCAAGACGCATCGAGGCGTTCATACGACCTTCACCGGCCGGCAGCACGCTCGGTGGTGTCACACGCCACACGCGCGAAACCATCCTGCTGGTCGAGGCAGCAGGCTTCGATGTGGTCATCGTCGAGACGGTGGGCGTCGGACAATCCGAGACCGCCGTTGCCGACATGACCGACCTGTTTCTGCTCCTGCTGCTGCCCGGTGGTGGCGACGAACTGCAGGGCATCAAGCGCGGCATCGTCGAACTCGCTGACCTGATCGTGGTCAACAAGGCAGACGGTGAACTCGCCGCGACGGCAGAGCGCTCCGCGGCTGACTACCGGAATGCACTGCGCTTCCTGCGTCCGCGCTCGGTGCGCTGGGATGTGCCGGTCGAAACCTGCTCGGCACTGAAGGGCCAGGGCATCGACCGCATCTGGACGCTGATCGGCAAGTACCGGGACATCATGACGGCCAGCGGTGATCTGGCTGCGGCCCGGGCCGACCAGGCACGGCGCTGGCTGTGGAGCGAGACGGCAGAGAGCCTGCTCGCCATGCTGCGCGAAGATCCGGCGGCCGCTGCGCGCATGCACGCGCTTGAAGAGGCGGTCGCCGCCGGCCGGCTGTCACCGCGCGTCGCAGCGCAGGAACTGGTACGGAATTTCTGGAAGGAAGGCCGGCTGAAATGATCGGACGACTCAATCATGTGGCAATCGTGGTGCCGGATCTGGCCGCGGCGGCCAGCACCTATCGCGAGACGCTCGGCGCCCAGGTTTCCGCAGCCACGGACCTGCCTGAACACGGCGTGACCACCGTCTTCGTCGAACTGCCGAACACCAAGATCGAACTGCTGGCACCGCTCGGCGAAAACTCGCCCATCGCGCGCTTCCTGCAGGCGAACCCCTCGGGCGGCATGCATCATGTCTGCTACGAGGTGGAGAACATCCTGGCCGCCCGCGACCGCCTCAAGGCGGCTGGTGCCCGCGTGCTGGGTGACGGGGAACCGAAAACCGGCGCGCATGGCAAGCCGGTGCTGTTTCTCCATCCGAAGGATTTTTGCGGTACGCTGGTCGAACTGGAGCAGGCCTGAGCAACAGGCAGAGTCCCATGTCACTGAGCATTCCCAGTCATCGCGAGCTGCGCAGGATCGTCGTCCTGAACCCCAAGGGCGGCTCGGGCAAGACCACGCTCGCCATCAACCTGGCCGGCTATCTGGCCTCCATCGGGCGCCCCACCGCGCTGATGGATTTCGATCCGCAGGGCTCCAGCATCCGCTGGCTCAGGAAGCGCCCGAAAGACCAGCCGGCGATCTACGGCATCGCCGCTTACGAGACGCGCATGAACATGACGCGCAGTTTCCAGCTGCGGGTACCCAACGAGATCCGCTACCTGGTGATCGACACGCCGGCGGCCATGACCACGGCGCAGCTCACCGAGTTCACGCCCGGCGCGCACGCGATCCTGGTACCGGTACTGCCCTCTTCGATCGATATCCATGCGGCCTCCCGGCTGATCGCCGACCTGCTGCTGGTGGCCAAGGTCAGCCGGCGCATGGGACGCCTCGGCGTGGTGGCCAACCGCGTGCGGGAAAACACCCTCGGCTTCAAGAAGCTGATGTCATTCCTCGACCGCCTGCAGATTCCCATCATCGGTGCCCTGCGCGACAGCCAGAACTACGTGCACGCCGCCGACGAAGGCATCAGCATCCACGAGATGCACAGCTCGCGCAGCAAGAAGGATCTGCTCAGCTGGCTGTCATTGACCAGCTGGCTGGAACAACGGCTCAATACGCCGCTCACCGGACGGGACATACTGGATCCCGGTGAAGCACCTGATCCGGGGCTCAGCTCGGCCGAGATCGTCGACCTGCGCACCTGGCAGGGACTGCGCGACGGCATGCCCTGAGGCCTGCGCGGCTCAGCGCTTTGCGGCGACCCTCGCCCGCACCACGCCGATGATGCCCGGCAGGATCGACACGATCACGATCGCCAGCACCACCGCCGAGAAATTGTTCTTCACGAAGGGCACGTTGGCGAAGAAGTAGCCGGCGGGCACCAGCAACAGCACCCACAGCAGGCTGCCGGCCACGTTGTAAATCTGGTAGCGCAGATGCTCCATCTGGCCGATGCCGGCCGCGAATGGCGCCACCGTGCGCACGATCGGCACGAAGCGCGCGATGACGATGGTCATGCCACCGTAGCGTTCGAAGTAGACATGCGTTTTGTCCAGGTGATCCTGGCGAATGAGCCGCGGGAAACGCAGCTTGAGCTCATGCCCGACCAGTCGCCCGACCCAGTAATTGACGGTATTGCCGAGTATCGCTGCCACGATCAGCAGGATGGCAAGGACGCCGAAATCCAGCCGTCCGGATGCACTCAGCGCGCCGGCCGCGAACAGCAGCGAATCACCGGGCAGAAAGGGCAGCACGACCAGACCGGTCTCGCAGAACACGATCAGGAACAGGATCGCATACACCCAGATGCCATAGTCAGCGACCAGTGCGTCCAGATGCACATCCAGGTGCAGGACGATGTCGATGAACTGGGCAAGCAGGTCCGGCATGGCGCCGCCAGCTTAGCCGGCAAATGCCGCTGCAGCCGCGCGCAGGGTCTCACTGTTGATCGCCGCCACGTGGCGGGTCTCGAGCCCTGCGGTTTTCAGCGTCTTGCGGATGATGCTCTCCAGGTTCGGCCGTTTTGTTTCGGGACCGTCACCGCTGCCCAGACCACCACCGAACTCGACAAAGCTCGTGACCTGCGAGGCGATGGCGGTATTCAGGCAACCGACCCAGTTGACGGGGTTGAAGAGCTGGAAAAACAGGCGTGTGCGAATGGTCTCCGGGTCTGCCTCATGCACGCCGCCCGTGTAGTTGGACAGCACACCGAGGGTGGGGGCAGAAAAAGGCGTCGCATCGAGATCGGCGCGGAACAGGCGTGCGGCAGTGACCATGAAATAGGTATGGAATGCCCCTTCGGTGGCGAGGCGAATGGCGCGTTTGCGCGGCATGCGCACCGTGAGGTCCGCGGCCAGCGCATCGAGGTCGGCATCGCGACCACCGACGACGGTCTGGTCGGGCAGGTTACAGCTCGCCACCTGGCAGTAATGGCGGTCGGCCAGCGGTCGGGCGGTTTCCACGTCGAGCGTCAGCGCCAGCATGCCGCCTTCGCCGTGCTCACCCATCAGTTCGCCACGCCGACGCACCAGCTTCAGCGCATCCGCGAAGGAAAGCGCTCCGGCCGCCACCAGTGCGCTGTATTCGCCGAGACTGTGGCCGGCTGCCATCACCGGCTGCACACGTCCGTTGGTCAGCTCCTGAAACACCTTGAGGCAGGCAATCTCATGGGTCAGCAGCGCCGGCTGCGTATTGCGCGTAAGGCCGATTTCATCGGCCGGATCCTCAAAGGACAGCTTGCGGAGATCGAAACCGAGCACCTCGTTGGCCCGGTCATAGACCTGCCGGGCCACGGCGAAATCACGGTAGAGATCACTGCCCATGCCCCGGTACTGGGAACCCTGGCCCGGAAACACGAACATCAGCTGCTGGTCACTCATACACACCGTCCGATCGGAAACGAAAAACGCCGGCAGAGGATACGGACGCGGCCTCTGGCCGACAACCTCACCCGCGCCTACGGCCGACGGGGTGGACCAAAACCGGCGACCGGCGGCGCGGTGATCTGCTCCGCTTCGCTGATGGCGGCGGCCGGCAGCTTTTTGAGACCCGCGGCGATGTTCTGCTCCAGCTGGCCGATGCTGGTCACGCCGGCAATCACGCTGGCCACCACCGGCTTGCTGACCAGCCAGGCCATGGCGAGTTCGAGCAGGGTCACCCCGTGCTTCTCACACACGGCATTGAATTTTTCCACCAGGTCCAGGTTGGCCTCGCTGGAAAAGGCGCTGCTGCCGAAGGCACCCCACTTCTGCAGGCGGCTGCCCTCGGGCAGCGGTGCGCCCTTGCGATACTTGCCGGTCAGCAGGCCGCTCTCCAGCGGAAAATACGGCAGGATGCTGATCCCGTATGCGCTGGCTGCCGGCACGAGTTCCCGCTCGATGTCGCGGGTGATCAGGCTCCAGCGATTCTGGGCCGAGACGAAGGCGTTGAGGTTGTGTGCCTTCGCCGTCCAGTCCGCTTCCACGAGCTGCCAGCCGGCATAGTTGGAATGGCCGATGTAGCGCAGCTTGCCCTGCCGGACCAGGTCATCGAGCGCACGCAGCGTCTCCTCGACCGGCGTCTTCGCATCCGGGAAATGCATCTGGTAGAGATCGATGTAGTCGGTGCCAAGCCGTTGCAGACTGGCTTCCACGGCCGCGCAGATATAGCGTCGGGATCCGCCCTGCATGTCGCGCCGCGACGAGGACATCGGTCCGGCAAACTTCGTCGCAATCACGACTTCCGGCCGGCGCTTGCCGAGCGCCCGGCCCAGCCAGGCTTCCGACTTGCCGCGATCACCGTAGATGTCGGCGGTGTCGAAGAAGTTGATGCCCAGCTCCAGCGCGCGATGCACGATCGCAGCCGAGGCCTCCTCCTCGATCGACATGCCAAAGGGCATGCAGCCCAGGCCGATGACGGAGACTTGCAGGCCGGAGTGGCCCAGGTTGCGGTATTCCATGTGTGTGTTCCTGTTCAGACCTTGCGGGTTCGGCTGGCGGCAATCGAAATCTGCGGATGCCATGTCTGCTCCGTGCGGACACCGCGTCGATCGAGCTGCATCAGCATGGCATCGATCAGGTACGGCCGCCCCTCACGCGTGACGGCGACCGCCCGCTTGAGCGCCTTGCGGAAGCCGGCGGGATCCTCGGCGCGCTCCGCGGGAATGGCGAAGCTTTTCGCCAGTCCGGCAAAATCCACCAGCGGGTTACCCAGGTAGCAACTGACATCCTTCCACAGATCGCGCGTGTCCTGGTTTGACAGCAGCGGCGAGTTGTTCTGGATC
>JAUPLK010000141.1 GCA_030836925.1 Pseudomonadota bacterium | reverse complement strand
CTCGCCGCCACCTTTCCGGCGTCGCAACATCTTCATCGACGCCAGCATTGGCGCAAGAGTCTGAAGTGTCTGCCCTGACAGAAGCCGAGCTGCGCCGGCTTTTCGATTTGCTGAATGCCGAACTGGACAAGGTGGAAACCGAAGGTGAGCTATTCCTGGTTGGCGGTGCAGTGATGTGCCTTGCGTATGCCGCACGTCCTTCCACGCAGGATGTGGACGGCTGGTTTCGTCCGGCCGGCCTGGTCCGTGCGGCGGCGGCCCGGGTAGCAGCCCGGGCCGGTATCCAGCCCGACTGGCTTAACGACGGGGTCAAGGGTTTCTTGAGCGAGCGTGGCCAGTTCAGACCCTTTCTGGAGCTGGATCACCTGCGGATCATGGTGGCGCAGCCGGACTACCTGCTGGCGATGAAGTGTCTGTCGATGCGCATTGGTGCCGAGTTTCACGACGAGGATGACATCCGCTTTCTGCTGCGTCACCTGAATGTATCAAGCTATGAGAAGGCTGTGCAGTTAATTACGCGCTACTATCCTCTGGAGCGCTTTCCGCAGAAGACGCTGTACGCGCTCAATGAGTTGCTGCCAAGGCAATAGGGGCGTCAGATGAACCATAACAACACACCCGCTGCTGTCGTGCTTGCAATCGGTATCGCACTGGCCGGCTACCTCGTCGGCAATGCCCTGGTCGAGTCGCGCACCAGCGAACGCCGGGTATCCGTGCGCGGACTGTCCGAGCGCGAGGTGCCGGCAAACCTGGTGCTTTGGCCGATCGTCTTCAGCATCACCTCGAATGATCTCGTCGATCTGCAGCGGCAGGCCGATGTCGGTGTCATGAAGGTTCGCGCTTTTCTCGGCGACGCCTTTCCGGCGGAGCAGATCAGCGTGTCGCCACCACGCGTGCAGGATCGTGAAGCGCAGGGGATGAGTGGCGACGGACGCCAGCGCGACCGCTACATGGCTGAAGTCGTCGTGACCGTGCGCACTGACCAGATCGATGCGGCAAGAAAGGCCATCGAGCGCAGCGGTGAACTGGTGAAGCAGGGCGTGGCCGTCATCCGCAGCTACGAGTACAGCACCCAGTACCTGTACACGGATCTCGAAAGGGTCAAGCCGGAGATGATCGCCGAGGCGACCAAGGATGCACGTCGCGCTGCCGAGCAGTTTGCACAGGACTCGGGCAGCAAGGTCGGTGCGATCCGTACCGCACAGCAGGGGCTGTTCTCGATCGAGGACCGCGATCAGTTTTCGCCGCAGCTGAAGAAGATCCGCGTCGTCACGACGGTCGATTACTACCTCGAGTAGTCGATCGAGTCGGGGCGCAGCCTTTCAAAGGATAGCGTCGCCTCAGTTCTGCTCGCAGACCAGCACCTGCTTGTCGGTGATCGAGCCGATCAGCAGCTTGTTGCCGTAGGTGGTGCCGACGCTGCTGGCGGAAATCTCGTCACCCGCATTCAGGTAGATCTCGTCGACCGCCGCATCGTCGCCGTTGTCGGGGATCACGCGCAATACCTGGCTCGGCGCAGGGGTGCCCTTGATGAAGTGCATGATCAGCTTCAGGGTGTTGGCGTGGCCGGCAACCGTCAGGCTGCCGTCGGCCGCCACGTCGATGTTGTCCGGCGAGGTCGGCACCGGAATGCGTGCCTTCTCCGTAACGGCACCGCTGGCCAGGTCGCGCTGCAGGACGCGGATGCGTTGGGCGGACGTTTCGGCAACGTAGAGCGTGCCGCCACCGGCGGAGACGTTGATGCCGCTGCCGGCGGCGATGTCGCCGGCCACCACGCGTGCCTCTGCACCGTCGAAGTATGTGAGCGGTGATCCGCCGATGCCGAACTGCTGCAGCCCTGCCGCAAGTCCGCCGTTCAAAACCTTGTCATTGGCGACATAGAACTGCCGCGGGCCAACCGCGGCCAGGTCATTCGGCGAGTTGAACAGCGGGTCCTTGAAGGTCTCGCGATGCCGGAACTGGCCGGGCGCCACCTCGTCGAACACTTCCACCAGTTCCGGTTCGCTGCCGCGGTTGACCGGATGATTGATGACGAACAGGCTGCGCTGGCCCTCCGGGCTGATGTACAGGCTCAGGCCGTGGGTGCGCAGATGTGCAGGCCGGTCGAGCAGGGCATCTTCCGCAACCAGCGGCAGGCGGTTGAGATCGATGCGCATCACCGTGCCCTGCGCAGCTTCACCGCGGATGAGGGCGGCGCGATCCAGGAAGGAGAGATAGGCGAGGCCGCGTTCGCGGTCCACCGTGATGTCTTCGGCACTGCCATCCAGCGGCAGTGAATCGCAGCGCCCGGCGAAGTGCGGCTTGATCTCGCGGAATGCGCCACCGCGATTCAGGATGTACAGCGTGCCGACCACGCTGACCAGGATCAGGATGCCCAGGATCTTGAATACGGTCTTGACGATGCGCATGGGGCTCAAACCTCGTGGGGCGGACCGCCATTATGGCGCGAATATTCCGCACCCTGCCGATCACCTGTCGGATAGTCGCGAAGTTATGGTGCTATGACTGCATCCCCAGTCTTGCGACACTGCCCCACCGGAACATTCCGGCGAGGGTAAGCAGACATGAGCGCAAGTCACCAGCCGTCATCCGTTGCCGCCGGCGAGGCTGCCTATCGCTTTGGACCGCTGCTTATGCTGCCCGGCGTGCGCCGCAAGCATGTCTGGACCCTGTTTTTCATCTCGTTCTTCGGCATCGCGATGATGAACACGGTGGGTATTTTGCAGGCCTACCTGTTCAACGAGATCCTGCGCATTCCCGCGAACGAGCAGGGTGTCCTGACCGGCACCCTGCTGGTCACCCAGGAGCTGGTGGTCATCTTGCTGGTTGGTCTGGCCGGCGCCATTTCCGACCGCGTCGGCCGTCCGCCGGTCTTTGCTGCCGGGTTCTCGCTGCTTGCGATCGGCTATTGCCTCTATCCGCTGGCCAGCGGCGACCTGGATGTGGTGACCCTGAAGTTGGTGTTTTTCCGGCTATTCATTGCCTCGGGCGTGGCCTGCATCAACGTGATGCTGTCGTCGGTCGCCAACGATTATCCCGTCGATGCCAATCGCGCCAAGATGATTGCGGCGGTATTTGTCTGCAATGGCCTGGGTATCGGCACCCTGCCGCGCTTCATCGGCGGGCTGCCACAGCGCTTCATCGAGATGGGCATGACTCCGCTCGTTGCCGGCCGCATGACCTACTGGTGTGTGGCTGGTATCTGCGTGTTCCTGGCGATGGTGTTGCTCTGGGGGCTGAAGCCCGGCGCGCCGGTCCGGACCACCGAGCGGGAGCCGCTGCTGGCGACCCTGAAGATCGGCCTGGCTGCGGGACGCATGCCACGCGTTGCGCTGGGCTATGCGGCTGCATTCGTGTCCCGCGCAGATCTGGCCGTCGTCAGCCAGTTCCTGACCCTGTGGCTGGTCAGGGAAGGCATGGCACAGGGGATGACGGTCGCCCAGGCGACGCTGAAGGCCACCACCTTCTACGTGGTGATCCAGCTGTTTGCGCTGCCCTGGGCGGTGATTTTCGGCATCGTGCTGGATCGCATCGACCGGTTGGTCGGGCTGGCGATCGGCATGAGTGTGGCTTTTGTCGGCTATGCATCGCTGGGCGTGCTCGATAACCCCATCGGCAACGGCATGTACGTGGCGGCGGCATTCGTCGGTGCCGGCGAGATGGCCGCGAATATTTCTGCCACCTCGCTGATCGGCAAGGAAGCACCCGAGCGCGGCCGCGGTGCGGTGCTTGGTCTGTTCAGCCTGTTCGGGGCGGTGGGCATCATGGTGGTCGGCGTGGTCGGTGGCTGGTTGTTCGACAACTGGAAGCCGGTGGGGCCGTTCCTGTACATGGCGGCATCCAATGCGCTGCTGTTCGTGATCACGCTGTTGACCATATTCTTTACACGCAGGGCGGCGGCCAGGGCCTGAAAATACCGCTGACAAACGCCGGTAGGTGGTCGTGTGTTCAATCCGCGGGCCAGCGGGCTTCCGCGCCCTGACGGTCTTGCCTAAAGTGCCGCCACACCTTTCAGCAGTCTGGGTTGCAGCATGTCTGGAAATTTTGGCGACCGCCTCATGTACATCGACGGGCAATTCCTGCCTGGCAGCGATGACCAGTGGATTGACTCGGTCAATCCCGGCACGGAGGAAGTCCATGGCCGTGTTCCAGTCGGCACGGTTCAGGATGTAAATCGCGCGGTAGACGCCGCTGAGGCCGCGCAACCAGGCTGGGCAGCGCTTTCAGTCTGGGAGCGGCGCGATGTGCTGCGCAAGCTCGGTGCCGCGATGCGCGCGCGCACTGCGGAAATACTCCCGCTCGAAGCTGCCGACACCGGCAACACCATCGGCAGTCTGGGCCGCGATGTCGAGGTGGCGGCCAACTATCTGGATTACTTTTCCGGCCTCGGCACCGAGATCAAGGGCGACAGCGTGCCGGCCTCGAAAGACGGCATGCACTTTTCGATCCGCGAGCCTTACGGTGTGGTGGCCCGCATCGTGCCGTTCAACCATCCCTTCCTGTTTGCAGCGGCGCATCTTGCCGCGCCGCTGATGGCCGGCAATGCGGTGATCGTGAAGACGCCGGAAACCAGTCCGCTGTCCGGCACGCTGATGGGCGAGATCTGTCGCGATGTGCTGCCGCCGGGCCTCGTCAACATCGTGCATGGGCCGGGACTGCCGACCGGTGATGCGCTGGTGCGTCACCCGAAGATCTGGCGCATCGGCTTTACTGGTTCGGTGCAGACGGGCCTCGCCATCCAGCGTTCGGCGGCGGAAGTGGCCGTCAAGCACATTTCGCTGGAACTGGGTGGCAAGAATGCCATGATCGTCTGCGCCGACGCGGATCCGGCGACGGTGGCTGCAGAAGCGGTAAGGGGCATGAATTTCGCCTGGGCGGGCCAGTCCTGCGGCTCCAACAGCCGCCTGTTGCTGCACGAGTCGCTGTACGACGAGGTGGTGGCGCACATCGTCGCGCAGGTGTCGGCAATCCGCGTGGGCGATGCACTCGATCCGGCCTCGCAGATGGGTCCGGTGAATTCCGCCGGGCACTACCGGCGTGTGCTGTCCTTTGTTGAATCCGCGCGTCAGGACGGGGCGAAACTGCTGACAGGTGGACAGCGGCCACCGGGCGCCGACTTCCGTCGCGGCTACTGGATACAGCCCACGGTATACGGCGAT
>JAUPLK010000140.1 GCA_030836925.1 Pseudomonadota bacterium | reverse complement strand
TGAGCAGATCGTCGCGCGGCGGAAACACCTGCGGAAAAATCCGGTTGACCCATGCAACCAGCGGCGGTGCAGAGCGGAAATTTGCCGACAGGCGAACAAACTCCAGCGGCAGGCCGGCAATACCCTGGTCACGACTGGCGAGAAACAGGCGCACCTCGGCCTGCCTGAAGCCATAGATCGACTGCATGGGATCGCCCACCAGAAACAGCGTGCGGCCATCACCCGGTGACCAGCCACGCGTCAGCGCCTGCAGCAACTCGTACTGAGGCTGCGAGGTGTCCTGAAACTCGTCGAGCAGCACATGACGGATACGCCAGTCCACCCGCAGGGCCAGTTCACTGGGCGCATCCAGGTCGCCCAGCGCTGCCCTGCCCTCGGCAGCGATTTCCACATAGTCGGTCAGGCCGCGTGCCGCGAACACCAGCTTCAGACCGGCTGCTGCCATCGGCAACAGGCGCAGCAGTGCCTCCAGTGCCAGCCACTGGCCAGGCGGGTAAACCGGTGGCGGCAAACCCGGCACCGTGGCCAGCATCGGCAGCAGGCCGGGCACCGCGGCGAGCCGCGCGATCAGCCCGGCCGCATGCGCCTTGAGTTCCTTCTGTGTCGACGGGAATCCCTCGCTCACCGTGAGGCGGGTGCGCGGGGTCCCGGTCTTGGTCAGGAGGGTTGCCACGGCGAACTGCCACCATCCAAGCCGCGCCGCAACGGGGTGGCGAGCGTCGGGGCCGCCGGCCAGGGCAAATTCGCGATTGATCGCCGCCGCCTGCACCACCTCGCGCAGCTCCTCGAGCAGCGCGGCGGGCATGGCCGCCTCAAGCTGGTCCAGTTCGTGACTGAGCACGCGGGCCAGCGCCGCCTCGAGTTCCAGGCGCGCCGCACCGGTATCCAGGTGCGCACCCGTAATCGGCAACCACTGATCACGCCGTGCCAGCATGCCGGCCAGCAGGGATTCGAGACGATCGAGCTGGTTGTCAAAATGCCCCAGCAGGCTCGCGACTGCCGCGCCAGCTGCATCTTCCTCGACCAGCAGTCGCAGGGCATCGCCGGCTGCCTGCCGGTACAGGGGCTCGAACTGCGTGGCCAGCGGACGCAGCACATTGGTACCGCTGCTCACGGGCGTACTGCGCGCCAAGGATGCGTTCAGGCTGTCGATGGTGCTGATGCGCAGGCGCGAGGGATAGTCGGCAAGACCCCAGCCACGCGCACGATCGCGGCTGCGGACTGCAGCTACCAGCAGCTGCTGGCGGCGTCCGCTTACGCTGTCCGCGCTGCCAGCGCGTGGCTCCCCGACCAGGGCCTGGCAGATCCGGCGCTGCATCTCTGCGGCGGCCTTGCGCGTGAAGGTGATGGCAAGGATTTCTTCCGGTTCGTCGACCAGGCTGAGCAGGCGCAGGTAGCGCTGGATCAGCAGCTCGGTCTTGCCTGCACCCGCCGGCGCCTGCACCAGAAACGAGGCATCGGGCGCAAGTGCCCGCTCACGCAGCGCTTCATCCGGTGCAGCACCTGCAATCTTCATTCGCTGTCCTCCGCACCGGCATAGACGCCGGTGAGCACGGCGTATTGCCCGGCGGCTTCGCTCGTTGCCGACGGATCCACCCGGAAATCGCCGGCCGCAAACTCGGCAGCCAGCAGCTCGAGCTGGCCGCGCCAGCGCGCGACTGCGCCGCTCCAGTCCAGCCCGGGCTCCTCGAAATACTTCTCCGGCGTCTTCAGGCAATCGAGCCCGAGGGCCGGACTCCCGACACCGTGGACCAGCACGGTCGATGGGGTGAACTGCAACACCGCCACGCCCTGACAGCCCGTGCTGACCGCATAGAGCGGCAGCTGGCAGTCGGCGAGGCGGTCACCACGCCACGACTTTGGCTTGAAGCTGCCGGTCTTGTAGTCGATGACCAGTTGCGCGCCATCGGCAAAGGTATCGATGCGATCGAGGCGCAGGTCCAGCTTCAGCGCACCGATGCTGATCGTGCGCGGTGTTTCGGTTTCCACCCGGAAACTGCCCCAGGCCTGCTCGCGCGCAACGAGCACGAGCAATTGCGACCACAGGCGCGCGCGTTCGAGTTCGCGCAGACGTTGCAGGAAGGCCCCTGATGGCGGCAGGCACTCATCCAGCACCCGGTCGATGAGCGCCGCGTACAGCTCCGACAGGCGGTCAGCGGGCACCGTGCAGAGTCCCTGCCTGCACTCCTCCTGGCGATAGAGGCGCTCCAGCAGTCTGTGCAGCAGATTGCCGCGCATGGCCGGATCCAGTGGCTGTGTCGGGCGACGCAGCTCCTTGCCGTGCAGGCGGCCCTCGATGAATGCACGCGCCGGACAGGCGGCCTGCAGGGACAACATGCGCGCACCGCCGCGAAGCTGCTGGCCCACGGGCCAGACCGGCGGCGGATCCAGCGGTACGGTTTCGAGCTGCGCCGTGCGGGCGACGTACTTGCGATCCGGACAAGGCGCAGGCACAGCGGCAAGCCCTGCCGTGTCCACACCACAGGCATCCAGCAGCGGACTCATCAGCAGTTCTGCATCCTCGCGCTGATGTGCCCAGCTGAGCACCACCTCGTCGGCCGCGGCCAGCAGTCTGGCGAAGCGCCGCTCTGTCCAGGCCTGCAAGGTCGCGGGTGCCGCAGCGGGTATCCCCGCTGCGCGTTGCAGCTGCACGGGCAACAGCGCATGTGGATGCGGTGGCGGGGGCCAGCGATCGGCGGTCATGCCGCAGATCCAGAGGTGATCGAAGCGCTGTCCGGCAGCTTCTTCCAGACTGAGCAGCTGCAGCCCCTGCGGGTTGGCTGCGGGCACAAAAGGCCGCTCGCGCGCCATGGTCTCGATGCTGGCCAAAGCCGCCGGCAGAGACACCTTGCCCATCACCTCATCGCAACCGGCGAAGGTTTGCAGCAGTGCCTGCCACGCTGCCGCCGCCTGAAACTCCTCACTGTCGAGGCCACGTTCACCCGGCCAACCATGGGCGTCGAGCACCCGTGTGAACAGCACCGACCACTCGCCCGGCAGCAGCCGGCGCCCCTGCTCGCCGAGCAGATCCGTTGCCGTGGCAAAGCTGCTGGCAAAGCGCGGGGCCAGTCGCTGCGCGCGTGCATACAGCTGCTCGCTGTCGATATGCCCGGCCGGGACATTGCGCAGCCACAACTCCAGTTCGGCACGACCAGCCTGCTCTGCCGTGGCGCTGGCGGAATAGATGGAACGCAGTATCTGGCTGGCGAGTTCGAAGTCCGGCACGGTACTTGAGGCCTGCAGCAGACGGAGGGCCGCAAACACGACCGGATAGTCAGCGAGCACCGGTCCACCCGACAGGCTCAGTGGCGGCACTGACGGTGGATGCAGCTGCCAGCCGGGCGCCAGGATGTGCAGAAAGCTGCGCCGGACCGCGGCCGCCCGCTGGCCCAGTTCGGGCACGATCACGGCGACCGCCGCACCGGGCGACTCATCGAGCCGCTGCCGCGCCCAGACGGCTGCCTGGACCAGTTCATCGGCCTCGTCCGGACAAGCGAGGATGCGCACTGCAGCCCGTGTGACTGCCGGCGCCAGCATCACCGTTGTACAACCCGCATGCGTCAGCGCGCGGTTCAGTGCTGCATGGGCGGGTGGCCAGGGATCGAACGCCAGCCAGCCGATCCGGCGCGGCACCGGCAGCAGCCCCGCCGCAAAATCGGCTGCGAGCGCCTGCTGTACACCGGTCGTATCCAGCCACTGGCCCTCCTGCAGCAGGCGCTGGTAGTCGCCGGCCCAGCTGACGAAAGCGCGTGCATCCTCGCTGTCGGCAGCGTCCTGCAACGCCAACAGGCTGATGCCCCAGGTCTCGGCCAGGCGCCAGCCCGCACTGGCCAGCGGCACGAGCACACCTGCTTCAGAGGCACCACGACCGTTGCGGTTGGCCCAGGCGGCGATCACCCGCCGCCACAGCAGGCGGGATTCTTCCTCGGCCAGCAGCCGGCGCGTGCCAGCCGGTGTACCCAGCACGAGCGCGGCATCCCAGTTGCGTCGTAACCAGGCATCCAGCGGGAGTATGTCGGCACTCGGCCAGACCTCAAGCCCCGACATCGCCTGGCTGCGATCCCAGTCGAGTCGCAGCGTGCGTGCCAGCCGATGGGTGGCGGTGATCACGGTACCGCCGTCGGCCAGAATGTCGTGGATCGCCGGCGTCACTGCCAGCACGCGCTCGCCGGGCATGCCGGCGCTGCGCAGGTGGACCGATCAGGCCGTGCGCTCGACCACATAACTGTCGAGCAGTTCCTGAATCCGTCCGAACACTTCCTTGAGCATGTCGGCGTCAGGCAGGTTGGTGATGCGGAAGAATCTGTTGTCGCGGATATTGAAACTGGTTCCCGGGGCCACCAGCACATGCTTCTTTTCGAGCAGGTCGAGCGCGAAGGCCTGATCGTCAAGATCCGGGAAATGGGCCCGGTCCACGCCCACGAAGGCATACATCGCGCCAGCCGGTGGCGTGACATCAAGGTACGGGCTGGCGGCCACCGAATCGATGATCACGCGCCGCGACTCATAGAGCCGCCCACCGGGCCGCACCAGATCCTGCACGCTCTGGAAGCCGCCGAGTGCAGTCTGCACAGCCCACTGGGCCGGCACATTGCTGCACAAACGCAGCGAGGCGAGCAGGTCAAGGGCATGCAGATAGTCGCCGGCCTGCTCGGTGGAACCACTGAGTGACACCCAGCCGACACGATAACCGCAGGCGCGATAGACCTTTGACAGGCCGCTGAAGGTCGCACACAGCGTGTCGTTGACCAGTGGTGCCAGCGGTATGAATCGCGCGTCGTCGTAGGTCATCTGGTCGTAGATTTCGTCACTGAAAATGATCAACCGGTGCTTCTCGGCGAGCCGGACGATCGCCCGCAGGGTTTCTTCGCTGTAGACCGCACCGGTCGGATTGTTGGGATTGATCACGACGATCGCGCGCGTGCGTGGCGTGACCAGTCGCGCAATCGCTTCCGGGTCTGGCTGGAAGCCGGCCTCGGCACGGCAGGGATAGTGCACCGCCCGCCCCTGGTTCAGGGTGACGCTGGCCGTCCACAAGGGGTAATCCGGGCTGGGCACCAGCACCTCGTCGCCGGGATTCAGCAGGGCACGCAAGCTCAGGTCGATCAGTTCGCTGACACCGTTGCCGATGAACACATGCTCGGCAGTCACGCCGGTCACGCCGCGCGCCTGCTGCTGCATGACCACCGCTTCGCGGGCCGGAAAAA
>JAUPLK010000139.1 GCA_030836925.1 Pseudomonadota bacterium | reverse complement strand
GCCGATGACCACGCAGGGTCCGTCATCCGTGTCATGCAGACTGTTGCGGGTGGCGGTCCACTCGGGACCGATGGTGTCGACCAGGCTGCTGGCTGTATCGACGGCTGCTGAAATCTCCACGCCGGTTGCCTTGTGGGCGGTCTCGAGGATGACCGCATCCGCGCCGAGGGCGTTGCGCACCTGGCGCAGGGCATCCCGCATATCCACGCCGGTGAATCGTCTGATCTTCATGACCCCATCTCTCCGTGAATCAGGTTCCAACTGCCGCAATCAACTTCACGCGCTTGCTGTCCGGCACCTCGTTGTAGGCCAGCACCCTGAGCGTGGGCACTGCAAACCGCAGGAAGCGTGACAGCCAGGGGCGCAGTGCCGGTGAAACGAGCAAGACAGCCGGTTGGCCGACAATTTCCTGGCGGTGAGCGGTATCCGACAGCCTGGATTGCAGCTTTTCCGCCAATGTCGGCTCTATTCCTGCCGTATCTGCGCCTCCCTTGAGTGCTTCTTGCAAGATCTGTTCCAGCCGCGGGTCGAGGGTAATGACCGGCAGTTCCTCCTGACCGTTGCTGGCCCGCTGGACGATGGTCCGGCCCAGCGCCACGCGCACCGCACCGGTCAGTGCATCGGGGTCCTGGCTGCCGCGGCCGTGCTCGGCCAGCGCCTGGCAGATGGTGCGCATGTTGTTGATCGGAATCTGGTCGCGCAGGAGTTCCTGGAGCACGCGCACGATCACCGACAGTGACAGGGTCTTGGGTACCAGTTCCTCGATCAGCTTGGGTGCCTGCTTGCCCAGGCGGTCAAGCAGTTCCTGCGCTTCCTGGTGACCGAAGATCTCGTGCGCGTTCTCGTGCAGCACCTTGCTCAGGTGGGTGGCGATGACCGTGGGTACATCCACCACGGTATAGCCGCGCGACTGCGCTTCCTCGCGCTGCACGGGCTCGATCCATACCGCTTCAAGGCCGTAGGCCGGATCCTGGGCCGGGATGCCGTTGATGCGCTGTTCGATGTGTCCGGGGTTGATGGCGAGTTCGCGGTCCAGATGCACCTCGCCGGTGGCGACCGGTGAGCCCATCACGCTGATGCGATAGCCGCTGGCCGGCAGATCCAGATCGTCGCGGATCCGCACTGGTGAAACCAGAAAGCCCAGATCCTCCGACAGGCGCTTGCGCACGCCCTTGATCCGGCGCATCAGCTCACCGTCCTGCTGACGGTCGACCAGCGGAATCAGCCGGTAGCCGACATCAAGGCCGATCGCATCGGCTTCGCCGACATCGTGCCAGGACAGTTCGCGGCTGGCTTCGTTGTCGACCACGTCGGGCGTGAGCGGTATCTCTTCCCTGACCTCCGGCTGATTGTCGCGGCGGTCGAGCAGCCAGGCGCCACCGGCGCAGACGCCCGCCATGAGCAGAAAGGCGATGTTCGGCATGCCGGGTACGAGCCCCAGCAGTCCCAGCAGCACCGCCACCACGCGCAGCACGCGGCGGTCACCGAGCAACTGGCTGAACAGCTGCTTGCCCATGTCTTCAGAGCGCGACATGCGGGTGACGATCACCGCCACGGCAATGGCCAGCAGCAGTGACGGGATCTGTGCCACCAGGCCATCACCGATGGTCAGCAGGGCGTAGGTGGATGCTGCCTGGCCAAAGCTCATGTCGTGCTGGAGCACGCCGATCAGGATGCCGCCGATCAGGTTGATGAAGACGATCAGCAGTCCGGCGATCGCGTCGCCGCGCACGAACTTGCTGGCACCGTCCATGGAGCCGTAGAAGTCTGCTTCCATGCGCACCTCGCCGCGCCGGGTGACGGCTTCGGCCTGGGTGATGATGCCGGCATTGAGGTCGGCATCGATGGCCATCTGCTTGCCCGGCATGGAATCGAGGGTAAACCTGGCGCTGACCTCGGCGACGCGGCCGGCACCCTTGGTCACGACGATGAAGTTGATGATCAGCAGGATCGCGAACACCACGATGCCGACGGCGTAGTTGCCGCCGATGACGAATTCGCCGAAAGCCTCGATGACCTTGCCCGCGGCATCTGCGCCGGTGTGGCCGTGAAGCAGAACGACGCGGGTTGATGCGACGTTGAGGGCCAGACGCAGCAGCGTGGCCAGCAGCAGGACGGTCGGAAATGCCGCCAGGTCCAGCGGCCGCATGACGTAGACCACCGCCAGGATGACGACCAGCGAGATGCAGATGTTGAAGGTGAACAGCGCATCCAGCACCAGCGGTGGCATCGGCAGCACGATCATCGCCAGCATGGCCAGTACCACCATCGGCAGGCCGGCACTCATGATCGCCGTGTTGCGCAGTGTGCCTGCCCAGTTGTTGCCTCGTGTTGCCATCCTGATGTCCCGATGTGTGTTGTGCAGGGTTCAGCGTCTAGCGTCGCCGGCGTCTGCGTTGCTGCGGGCCGCTGGCGAGTTTCGGATCGATTTCGACGACCGGCTTCTGCGGCCATGCACCGCCGAGCATCCGTGCATTGCGCAGGCGGTACACGTAGGTCAGTACCTGGGCGACGGCTAGATACAGCGGCGCCGGAATTTCCTGGCCGATGTCGGTGCTCCAGTACAGGGCGCGTGCCAGCAGCGGAGACTCGAACAGCGCGATCTTGTGTCCGGTGGCGACCTCGCGGATCCGGGCCGCGGTCAGGTCAGCACCCTTGGCCAGTACCACGGGTGCACGCATGCGCTGGTCGTCGTAGCGCAGGGCGACGGCAAAGTGGGTCGGGTTGGTGATGACCACATCGGCCTTCGCCACATCGGCCAGCATCCGCCGACGCGCGGTCTCCTGCTGCAGGGCGCGGATGCGGCTGCGTACCTCAGGCCGGCCATCGGATTCCTTGGCTTCATCTTCGATCTCCTTGCGGGTCATCTTCATCCGCTGTGCATGGCTCCACAGCTGCCAGGGCGCATCCACGGCCGCAATCAGCAGCAACGCGGCGCTGGACACGGCGAGCGCGAGCAATGTCAGCCAGGTCGATTCAGCCATCGCGGAACTGATGGGCCGCGCGCTGAGTCCCAGCAGTGAATCGGTGCTGCTCATCAACAGGGCAACGATGAAGGCGATGATCACGCTGGCCTTGGCCAGGGCCTTGAGCACCTCGACCAGGCTGTTCGCGCTGAACATGCGGCCGATGCCGGCGACCGGATCCAGGCGTTCGAACTTGAAGGACACCGGATCAGCCGTGAATACAAAACCGCCGATGGCCACCGCGCCCAATACCGCAGCGGCAGCCAGTGCGGCGAACAACGGGGTGCACATGCGCAAGGCGGTGAACACCGCATCGCCCAGTGCGGCAGCCATGTAGCCGGGGTCGTTGAGCGCGGCCTGATCGAGGCGCAGCGCGTTGGTCATGAGTTCGCGGGCGCTGGCCGCGATGCCGGCCTGGTCCGAATACAGTGCCACGCAGGCAGTTGCCATCACCACGGCCATATTCAGTTCGCGCGAGCGCGGGATCTGGCCCTTGCGTCGTGCATCCTCCAGGCGCTTTGATGTGGCCTGTTCGGTGCGGTCTTCCTGCGCTGTCTGGTTGTCAGACATGGCTATCGGTTCCCCAGCATGCCGGTGAGCAGCGTGAAGCCCTCAGTCATGTGTTCCAGCCAGATGGGTCCCTGTGTCTGCAGCGACATCACCAGAATCACCAGGCCGAGCAGGATCGTGATCGGGAAGCCCACCGCAAACAGGTTGAGCGTGGGAGCCGCACGGCTGATGACACCGAACGCCACGTTGACCATCAGGATGGCCACCACAGATGGCAAGGCCAGCTGAATTGCGCCGGCAAACATCAGTCCGGCGAATTCCACGATACGGCGGGCATCCGTCGGTGCCAGACCGCCGGAGCCGATCGGCACCACCTGGAAACTCTGTGCCAGCAGCGCGATCAGCGAGAGATGCGCATTGGTGGCCAGCAGGACCAGCGAGGACACCACGATGTAGAAACGTCCGAGCAACGGCATGCCGCCGTTCTGCGGATCGACGACCGTTGCAAACGAGAGTCCCATGCCGGTGGAGATCAGCTGTCCGGCCAGCAGCGCAGCCTCGGTCGCCAGACGCAGCACGAAGCCGATCGCCAGGCCGACGATCAGTTCCTGGGTAATGGCGATGATCCCGTCGGGGCTGAGTGGCTCTATCGCCGGCATGGAGCCGGCAATCGGCAGCATGGTGACCGCCAGTACCAGCGCCATCGCCAGACGGATGCGGCGCGGTACGTACATGGCGCCAAGCAGCGGCGCGAGCATCACCACGCCACCGACGCGCAATGCCGTCCACAGCACACCGAGCATGGTGTCAGCGATCTGTACGACGGTGAACATGCGCGACGCTCTCAGCCCAGCAGGGTCGGGATGCTGGTAAACAGGGTGCGCGTGTAGCTGGTGATCAGCTGCAGCATCCACGGGCCGACGACCAGCAGCGTCAGCATCAGCGCCAGCAGCTTGGGGATGAACGACAGGGTCATTTCATTGATCTGTGTCGCGGCCTGCAGGATGCCGACTGTCACACCGGTAACGAGCGTCACCAGCAGCAGGGGCGCGGCCAGCAGTGTGGTCACGGTCAATGACTCTCTGGCGATGGTCAGTACGGTTTCGGGTGTCATCCGGGTGAACCTCAGACGTGTGGTGCAAAGCTGCTGGCCAGCGTGCCGATGATCAGTGTCCAGCCATCGACGAGCACGAAAAGCATGATCTTGAAGGGCAGTGAGATGAGCATCGGCGAAAGCATCATCATGCCCATCGACATCAGCACGCTGGAGACCACCAGGTCGATGATCAGGAACGGGATGAATGTCAGGAAGCCGATCTGGAAGGCGGTCTTGAGTTCGCTGGTCATGAAGCTCGGCAGCAGCACCGACATCGGCACATCGGCCGGACTGGCAAAACCTTCCTTCCCGGACAGTCCGGCAAACAGCTGCAGATCAGGCTCGCGGGTCTGGCTGAGCATGAACTCGCGCAGTGGCACCTGGGCCTTGGCAGCCGCATCGGTCATTTCCATGGTGCCGGCCAGATAGGGCTGCAGCGCGTCTGCGTTGATGCGGTCGATGACCGGGGCCATGACGAAATAGGTCAGAAACAGCGAGAGCCCGACCAGGATCTGGTTTGGCGGGGTCTGCGGCATGCCGAGTGCCTGACGCAGGATCGCCAGCACGATCACGATGCGGGTGAATGAGGTTGCCGCGAGCAGCAGCGAGGGCAGCAGCGTCAGCGCCGTCATCAACAGCAGGATC
>JAUPLK010000013.1 GCA_030836925.1 Pseudomonadota bacterium | reverse complement strand
CGAGGGCGATGGCCGCATCGATGCCGCGATTGCGCGCTCGGCCATGGATCTGCTGGATGTTGATCCGGGCGGCTTCGATCTCCTCGACCGGCGCTTTCTGCTGCTGATCATCGAGCGCTTCGACGGGGGACCGGTCGGTGTCGAATCGCTGGCTGCGGCGCTCGGCGAGGAGCGCGGCACCATCGAGGATGTGATCGAGCCCTTCCTGATCCAGCAGGGTTTCATGAGCCGGACTGCCCGTGGCCGCATGGCGACCCGGCGGGCCTGGCAATACTTTGGCCTGCAGGCGCCCCGGGGCAATGCTGATCCGGCGCCTGGCTTGTTCGATTCCGATGCGCAATCCTGAACCTTGAATACAGGCAGTAGCTGATGTCTCAAAATCTTTCCTTCGCCGACATGATCCTCAACGCGAGCTTTGTCGTGCAGCTGGTCATGGGCCTGCTGGTGGCCGCATCGGTGGTTTCCTGGTCGATCATCATCCGCAAGCGGCGCCTGCTCAACGAAGCGATCGCCGGTTCCAATGCCTTCGAGACCAGCTTCTGGTCGGGTGGCGACCTGAATGCAATCTATCGCGACATCGCGCGTGACAAGACTGCCCCGGGTGATATGGCCGGGTTGTTCGAGGCCGGTTTCCGCGAGTTTCGCCGCCTCGCCAGTCTCCAGAACATGTCGCCGGAGCAGGTGCTGGAAGGGGTGCGGCGCACGATGCATGTGACCCAGATGCGCGAGATGGACCGTCTTGAAGAGAATCTCGCCACGCTGGCGACCATCGGTTCGACCAGTCCGTACATCGGCCTGTTTGGTACGGTCTGGGGCATCATGAACTCCTTCCGTGGCCTTGGAAACGTGCAGTCGGCAACCCTGGCCGTGGTGGCGCCGGGTATCGCCGAAGCGCTGGTGGCGACCGCCATCGGCCTGTTTGCCGCGATTCCGGCCGTCATCGCCTATAACCGTTACGCCGACAAGGTGGCGCGCCTCGAAGTGCGTTACGACAGCTTCATCGAAGAGTTCTTCAGTGTCCTGCAGCGGCATGCGCACAGCGGCCGGGCGCAGGCGGCGCAGTAAGCACCATGCGCAAGACGCGTAAACGCCGCTTGATGGGTGAAATCAACGTCGTTCCCTACATCGACGTGATGCTGGTGTTGCTGGTCATCTTCATGGTCACCGCACCGCTGCTGACCCAGGGCATCGATGTCGAGCTGCCCGAGGCCGCCGCTGATCCAATCGTGGCGGCACAGGACCAGGAGCCGCTGGTGCTGTCGGTGGATGCCGAGGGCAGGATGTATCTGAGCGTCGGTGATGATGAAGACCAGCCGATAGACAGCGAGCGGATCGTGGAACTGGCCTCGGCAGTGCTGCGGCGCAATCCGCAGACGCCGGTACTCGTCAATGCCGATCAGCGGGTGGCTTACCGTGAGGTCGTGGCCGCGATGGTGTTGCTGAAGGAGGCCGGTGCGAAGAATGTTGGTTTCCTCACCGAGCCGCCGACCAAGCCGCGGCGGCGTGGCTGATGCCGGCGAGCCGCGTGGCGACCGTGCAGGACGCAAGACGACTGCGACCGACCGGCGACAGGCGCAGTCTGGTCTGGTCGCTGGCGCTGCATGTCGCGCTGCTGATGATCATCCTGCTCGGCGGCGTGGTGATTCCGCATAAACCCGTACCTTCGGACCTCGGCATCAAGGCGACGCTCATCGACCCGGATGCCGTGCGCAAGATGCGCCGCCGCCCGCCGCCGCCTGAGGTGCGACCGGCCGAACCGCCGCCGCCAGACCCGGTCGTGCAGGCTGAACGCGAGCGCCAGCGGAGCGAGCAGAAGGCGGCCGAGAAAAGGCTCACCGAGCAGAAGGTCGCCGAGCGGAAGGCCGCCGAGAAAAAGCTCACAGAGCAGAAGGCGGCTGAAAAAAAGCTGGCAGCGAAAAAGCTGGCCGAGCAGAAGGCCACAGAAAAACAGGCAGCCGAAAAACAGGCGCTTGAAAAGAGGGCGGCAGACAAGGCGGCTGCTGACAAGGTGGCCGCCGAGAAGGCCGATGCACAACGACGGACCGCCGAGGACAAACGTCGGCGCACCGAGCAGGCGGAACTCGCGCGCATGCTGGCGGAGGAAGATGCCTTGCTGGCGGCGGCCGATTCCGGTGCGCTGGCCGAGTATGTCGGGCTGATCCGGCAGAAGGTTGAACGCAACTGGGTACGTCCGCCAGGCGCAGCTGCCGGGCTTGAGTGCGAGTTGTATGTCACGCAGATTCCCGGCGGCCAGGTTACCGGGGTGCGCATCGGCAATTGCCCGGCCGATGATGCGGTCCGACGCTCCATTGAGGCCGCCGTGCTGCGTGCCTCGCCCTTGCCCATGCCGGCCAATCAGGCCCTGTTCGAGCGCAACTTGCGCTTTGTGTTCAAACCGGAAGAATAGCGCCCGGAAAATCCGGATCGAGAGCTTCATGAGCAGACCCAACTTGCACCGCGTTGCCACATTGCTTGCCCTGCTGCTGGTTTCAGCTGGCCTGCGTGCCGAACTGCAGATCGAAATCACGGCGGGTGTGGACAAGGCGGTACCGATTGCCGTGGTGCCCTTTGGCTGGGCCGGCACCGGTGCCCAGCCGCCCCAGGATGCAGCAGCCATCGTGGCCGCCGATCTTGCGCGCTCCGGCCGCTTTGCCCCCATGGACCGCAAGGACATGCTGCAGCGGCCCACAACGGCCACGGAAGTCGATTTCGGTGACTGGAAGATCCAGGCGACCGAGGCGCTGGTGATCGGTCGGGTGGTGCAGGCGGCCGCCGATCAGTTCGAGATCCAGTTTCAGGTCTTTGATGTGCTGCGTGGCGAGCAGTTGCTCAGCTACCGGCAGGCCAGCAATGCCGCGGATTTTCGCCGCAGCAGTCATCGCGTGGCGGATCTGATCTATGAAAAGCTGACCGGCATCCGCGGCGTGTTTTCCACCCGTATCGCGTACATAACCGCAATGGGGCCGGCGGAGAAGCGGATCTTTCGTCTGATCGTGACCGATGCGGACGGCGAGAATCCGCGCATCATGGTGGAATCGGCGCAACCGATAATGTCGCCGGCCTGGTCGCCCGATGGTCGTCGCATCGCCTACGTGTCGTTCGAGAATCGCCGTTCCGAAATCTACGTGCAGGACCTGCGTTCCGGTTCGCGCAAGCGGATTTCGGCGCGGCCCGGGGTCAACGGTGCGCCGGCGTGGTCGCCGGATGGGCGACAGCTTGCGGTGTCGTTGTCGCGGCAGGACGGTAATCTGGACATCTATACGCTCGGTCTGGACAGCCAGATGCTGACCCGTCTGACCAGCGGAGCTGCAATCGATACCGAGCCGGCCTGGTCCCTGGATGGTCAGCAGGTCTACTACACTTCCGATGCCACTGGCGGACCACAGGTTTACCGGGTTCCGGCCCTCGGTGGGGCGAGCCAGCGTGTCACCTTCGAAGGCAGCTACAACGCCAGACCGCGCATATCGCCCGACGGCAAACAGCTCGCTGTGGTGCATAACGATCGCGGCAACTATAGAATTGCGCTCGTCGACCTGGCCCGGTCCTCGACACAGGTGCTGTCCGCCGGACGGCTGGATGAGTCGCCGAGTTTTGCTCCCAATGGTGAGACGCTGATCTACGCAACCCGTGAGGGCAAGCGTGGGGTGCTGGCAACGGTCAGTGCCAATGGCCGCATCCGGCAGCGCCTCTCGGCCGTCGAGGGTGATGTGCGGGAGCCGGCCTGGTCACCCTTTCCGCCGAATTGACCTGACTGGCCGGATCGGTGGTCGAGCCCGTTTGCAGGTGTTTTTTTCTGACTTTGTTCCAAGGAGTTTGCCCAGATGACCATCCTGAAGAGTTTTGCTGCATTGCTGACGGTTGCGCTGCTCGCAGCTTGTGCGGGCCCGTCGAAATCGACGGTTGACGAGAATGCGGCAGCTGCAGGAACGCAGACTGGCGGTGCCGTCTCCTCCGGCGTGAGTGAAGGTGGCGCGGGGCAGGGCGGTGCCCTCGGGGGCAGTGCGCTGGGCGGCCCTGGCGCTGCGCAGGAAAACCGGGTCATTTACTTCGAATTTGACCGTTTTGACGTGAAGTCCGAGTACAACGCGGTATTGCAGGCACACGGCAAGTACCTGTCAGCCAACCCGGGCTCCAAAGTGCGGCTCGAGGGCCATGCGGACGAGCGTGGCAGCCGCGAGTACAACATCGGTCTGGGCGAGAAGCGTGCACAAGCCGTGCGCAACGTGCTGCTGCTGCAGGGTGCTGCCTCGGACCAGCTCGCCACGGTGAGCTTTGGCGAAGAACGTCCTGCCGTCACCGGTGAGGATGAAGAGGCCTGGGCGCTGAATCGTCGTGTCGAGATCGTGTACGGGCCGTAAGCCATTGGAATCCCGCATGCTTCAGCTTCGCATTCACTCGTCGTCTTTTCACCCGGTACCCCTGCTCGCCGCCGTTCTGGTTGCGACGCTGGGGGCCGGGTGCTCATTGGTTCCGCCGGAAGAAGACCCGACCTTCATCAAGCTGTCAGAACTCGATTCCCGGCTGACCCGGGTCGAGCGGGTCGTCGACAGCGAGGGGCTGGTGAATATCCTCAAGCGGATCGAGCAGCTGCAGAGTGACAGTCAGGCGTTGCGTGGGCAGATCGAGACGCTGCAGTTCCAGCTGGAGCAGGGCAGTTCAGCGCAGAAGCAGCAATACCAGGATGTAGACCGGCGTCTGCAGGGTATCGAGAAGTCGGTCAGCGAGCGCAGCGGGGAGCAGACCGAAGGCACCAGCGTGCTGGATGGCAAGGAGCTCAAAGCCGGTCAGCTGCCGGTGCCGGGTGGCAGTGACCGGGCCAATTATCAGGCCGCCTTTGAGCTGCTTAAACAGGGACGCCACAAGGAAGCCAATGCGGCCCTGCGCCAGTTCATGGTGGCGTTTCCGGAGAGTTCGTTGCTCGATAATGCGCAATACTGGCTGGCCGAAACCGATTACGTCCGTCAGCGCTTTGAAAAGGCGCTGGCAGAATTCACGGTTGTGGTCGACAAGTATCCGCAGTCACGCAAGATCCCCGACGCGCTGCTGAAGATCGGTTATTGCAACTACGAGCTGAAGCGCTACTCGGCCGCGCGCAAATCCCTGCAGGCAGTGGTGACCAGCTATCCGGAGACCACGGCAGCGCGTCTGGCCGGCCAGCGGCTGGAGAGTATGCGCAGCGAGGGCATCTAGCCGGTTTGCAACCGGCCCGCCGCCCACTGCAGAGACAACCCGTGTCAGGCCTGCGGATCACCGAAATTTTCCATTCCTTGCAGGGCGAGTCGCGTCCGGCCGGATATCCGACTGCTTTCGTGCGTCTCACGGGATGTCCGCTGCGCTGTGTCTACTGCGATACCAGCTATGCATTCCAGGGTGGTAGCCGCCGCACTGTGCCCGAGGTGCTCGAGCAGATATCGGCATTCCGTGTGCGCCACGTCTGCGTGACCGGCGGCGAGCCGCTGGCCCAGCCCGCCTGCCTTGAGCTGCTTGGGGCGCTGTGTGACGCAGGATACGCGGTGTCGCTGGAGACCAGCGGGGCGCTCGATATCGCGGCGGTTGATGCGCGCGTCATGGTGGTGCTGGATATCAAGACGCCGGATTCGGGGGAGAGCGGGCGGAATCTCTGGGCAAACCTCGCTCGTCTCAAGCGCGAGGACCAGATCAAGTTCGTCATCTGCAGCCGCAGCGATTACGACTGGTCGAAGAGCGTCCTGGCTGAGCGCCAGCTGGAGCAACGGTGCGAGGTGCTGTTCTCGCCATCCTGGGGGCAGTTGCCCGCCCGGGATCTGGCCGAGTGGGTGCTCGCCGACCGGTTGCCGGTGCGTTTCCAGCTGCAGTTGCATAAATATCTCTGGGGCGACGCGCCGGGACATTGAGCATGTCAGGTAATGGCAAACGGGCCGTGGTGTTGCTTTCCGGTGGCATGGACTCTGCCGTCTGTCTGGCGATTGCCCGCGATGATGGCTACGCCTGCCATGCGCTGAGTTTTGATTACGGTCAGCGGCATCGTGCCGAGTTGCATGCGGCGGCCAGGCTTGTGGAGCGTCTTGGTGCGGTCGAGCATCGAACGCTCAGCATCGGCCTCGGCGAGTTGGGTGGTTCTGCGCTGACGGACCGCCGGATTGCCGTGCCGGATGCACCCGGCGATGGCATCCCGGTCACCTATGTACCGGCGCGCAATACCGTCTTTCTGGCCTTTGCGCTGGGGTGGGCCGAGGTGCTGGACGCAGACCGCATCTATACGGGCGTGAATGCCGTCGACTACTCCGGCTATCCGGACTGCCGGCCGGAATACCTGCAGGCATTCCAGCGGCTGGCCGATCTCGCCACACGCCGTGGTGTGGAGGGACAGTCCATCGAGTTGTGTGCCCCGCTGCTGAAACTCGGCAAGGCGGCGATCGTTGCCGCGGGTGTGCGTCTGGGCGTGGATTTTTCCCTGACGGTTTCCTGCTATCAGGCAGATGACGCGGGTGCTGCCTGTGGACGCTGCGACGCCTGCCGGCTACGCCAGGCTGGTTTCGTGGCTGCCGGAATTCCCGATCCGACCCGCTATCGTTTGCCTGATTCAGAGCTGCCGACATAGAATGCCGCGCGTTCCAAGCCCTCGCGGCAACCGATACCCGATATGGGCCGTTAGCTCAGGTGGTAGAGCATCGGACTTTTAATCCGTTGGTCGATGGTTCGAGTCCATCACGGCCCACCAATAAACAACAGTGCCAAGGCCGCTCCGGCCAGAATGATGTTGCGGATCACCAGCCAGATGCTCAATGCCTGTGGCCTGCTGCCGCAGGCGCAATCCAGGTTGCGCCGGCCGCGCGCGAGATTCACGGCCATGGCCAGCGCATACACCAGCAGCAGTCCGGCGGCCGCAGCCGACGCCGCGTTGATCCCAAGTATCAGCCCGATCGCGATCGCCGCTTCGGCCCATGGCAGAATAACCGCCATGTTCATGGCCCAGGCTGGCGGCAACAGCTGATAGGCGAGCACTGCCGCATAAAAATCCCGGCGCTTGCGCAACTTGGCAAGCGCGGCGGTGGCGAACAGGATGCCGAGCGCCAGACGGGTGATCAGGACGAGGAGGTTGGCGCTGTCATTCATGTCATCAGAGTCGTGCGGTTGCTGTTTGTCCGGTCGGGCCTTCGGGTATGGTGGATGCGGTGCCAAAGGATAGTCGAAGTGTCTGGAATTCCGGCCTGCAGCGCGCAGCACTCGTCGGGCTGGGCGGTTTTTTGCGGCCCCTGGCCCGTTTCCTGCTCAAATCCGGAATTCGTTACCGGGAGTTCGCCGACATTGCCAAGGCGGCATTCATCTCAGTTGCCGCTGACGAGTATGGCGTGCGCGGCCGTCCTGCCAGTCTTTCGCGCGTTGCCGCGGTAACCGGGATCGGGCGCAAGGAGGTCAGCAGAATACACAAAAGTGACATGGCGCAGCTTGAGGCGAAGTTCTGGGCATCGGAACTGAATCCCCTCACGCAGGTGTTGCACTTCTGGCATTCCGATCCGGAATTCTCCGTCGACGGTGTGCCCCGGTTGCTGGGTTTCCTGGATGGGGAGCCTTCTTTCGCGGGGTTGGTGGCCAGGTATGCCGGCAATATTCCACCCAATGTGGCCAGATCGGAGCTGGAGCGATGCGGTGCGATTGTGGAGATGGCTGATGGCAGCCTGCGTGCGGTGCGCCGTCAATACACGCCAAACGAAGTTGATGTCGAGTTTGTCAGGAGCATGATTTTTTCCCTGAAGAGTCTTGCCGGCACCCTGGCGCACAACGCCGATGTGATTTCCCGCGAAGGCCCTGCAACCGTCAATGGCCGGCTGGAGCGCTATGCATGGACGAGCAGTCTGTCAGAAGCTTCGCGGCGCGATTTCAGGATTCTTGCCGAGCGCAAGGCAGAGGAATTGCTGCTGCATCTGGATGCATGGATCGGCGAGCGGGAGCAGCTGGATCTCAGCCTGGGTGTGACACCCGACCAGGGTCAGAAGAAGACATGCGGTTTCGGCGTCTACCATTTCGAGGATGCCGGCGATGGGGAAGCAGCGGGAAGGGGGCAGGCCTGCCTTCACCCGGAAAAGTGACCTTGTACCGCTTTTGAATCAGTTGTTGCGGGCGACGTGGATCAGCGCATAGCCCGAAAACACGACCTGCGGTACTGCCATGCCGATCAGTGTGCCGGGCGCATCGGCCCGGATGATGAAACGCTGGTCTGAAAAGGGTTCGTCGATGTGGCCGATGACGTCCTGCGCACTCACGGTGGTGCCCAGTTCCTTGTCCGGATAGAACACGCCGCCCTGGCCAATCGGGACCCGCAGCCAGCGTGAACTGGCGAACACGCGTGCGGCGGGTGTGGGCGCCGTGGCTGTATCCGTCAGCATGCCGAGCGCGATCATGACGTTGCGCACGCCCTGCACACCTGCGCGGATCTCCTCCGGCTCGAAGCGGAGCGGTAATCCGGCCTCGTAGATGATCGCCGGGATGCCGGCTTCCATGACTTCGCGACGCAGGCTGCCGCGTGGACCGGTGCCACCGAGTACAACGGCTGCGCCAAATCGGAGTGCCAGATCGGTCGCGCGCGGGTTGCTGAGATCCACGCGTACCTGGGGCAGGTTGGCGCGATCGAAGGAGCCGGTATGCAGGTCGATGACCGCGTCGCAGTAAGTGGTCAGCGCCTGGTACACGATGCCGGCCACCACTGCAGTGTTGCTGCCCTTCGTGCCGCCGGGAAAGGCGCGGTTCAGGTCACGCCGGTCGGGCATGTAGCGACTGCCGGTGCGGAAGCCATTGATGTTGATCGCCGGCAGCGCGATCAGCGTACCGGACAGGCGCTGTGCGTCAGTCTCGGCAAAAGCTGTGCGCACGATTTCGAAACTGTTGCGTTCATCGCCATGCACCAGTGCGGTCAGGCACAGCGTTGGACCGGGCTGTGAGCCCCGCGCGGCGAATACGGCCGTGTCCAGAAATGCGCCCTCGAATGTCCGCCCGCCCAGATAGGAGAATTTCTGCTTGGTACCGGGGGCGATGCTGTGCTCCAGGAGCATGAGTGGCGCCCAGGCAGCGGTGGATTGTGCCGCAGCCGCGGCTGCCGATGCGCCCGTGACGAGCGAGCAGAGAAGGGCGAGTACAAAGCGCCAGCGCATGATGTCAGTCCGGAAGATCCGGTTTCAGATGCCCAGCTTGCCGAGCGCGTCAGCGACCTGGCCGACCGTAGTTGCCAGGCGCGGGTGCTCGCTTTCAAAGCGCAGCATGACCTCCCTGAGGCGTGCTTCGAGGCTGGCGGGCGGCTCGGGGCGGTGCCCGATACGGTCCACGTCCTGCAGCACCTGCTCGACAAGTTTGCGGGACTGCGGGTCGAGGGCAGTGGTGGCGCCAAGCTCCTGATGGAGTTGCTTCAGCAGTTGTTGCAGTTTTTCGCTTGCCATCGCGCCAGTATAGCGTTCGTGCTTGCCGAAAAGGAGTGCACCGCATACCCTGTGCCCGAGTCCGCGCTGGTCCCCTCGCGGCGGCTAGTCGTGAACCCCGTCAGGTCCGGAAGGAAGCAGCGGTAACGGTGATGCCGGGCGCCGGGGTGTGGCTGGCGCGGGCTCACTGGATCCCGCATTCCCCCGATTCAACCTGGTCTGGCAGATCTCATGAGCTATCTCGCGCTGGCCCGCAAGTGGCGTCCAAAGACCTTCGCCGACGTGGCAGGTCAGGGCCATGTGGTGCGTGCCCTCGAGAACGCGCTCGGCTCCGGCCGGCTGCACCATGCTTTCCTGTTCACGGGTACCAGGGGTATCGGCAAGACCACCATCGCGCGGATTTTCGTCAAGGCTCTCAACTGCGAGCAGGGTGTCAGTGCCACGCCCTGTGGCGAATGCCCCAGTTGCATCGCGATCGATGCCGGGCGCTTTGTCGATTTCCTGGAGGTGGACGCAGCGTCGAGAACCGGTATCGATGACATCCGCGAGATCCTCGACAATGCCCAGTACACGCCGGCCAGTGGGCGTTTCAAGGTCTATCTGATCGACGAGGTGCACATGCTGTCAAAGCAGGCCTTCAACGGCTTGCTGAAGACGCTCGAAGAGCCGCCGCCGCACATCAAGTTTCTGCTTGCGACGACCGACCCCCAGAAAATCCCGGTTACCGTGTTGTCGCGTTGCCTGCAATTCAACCTCAAGCGCCTGCCGCAGGCCGGGATTCTCGAACGGCTGACCAGCATCTGTGCCAGCGAAGGGCTGAGCGCGGAGCCTGGTGGGCTCCAGCGCCTGGCGCGGGCCGCGGCCGGCAGCATGCGTGATGCGCTGAGCCTGCTCGATCAGGCGCTCGCCTTCGGCAATGGTGCCGTCCGGGATCGCGAAGTTGCCGAGATGCTTGGCAGTCTTGACCGGCAGCACCTGACCGGTCTGCTGGAAGCGCTGGCACGGGGGGATGCGCGCGGGCTCATGGACCAGGTTCGCCAGCTCGACGAACTGGTTCCGGATTACGACGATGTGCTTGCTGGTCTTGCGGGCCTGCTGCAGCAGATTGCGGTAATACAGCTGGCTGGCGCAGATGCCCTGGAGTCGGGTGAGGATACGGCGCTGCTCGCACGGCTTGCCGGACAGATGCCCGCCGAAACCGTACAACTGATGTACCAGATTGCCGTCCTCGGTCGCCGCGACCTCGACCTGGCGCCGGATCCGCGTACCGGCTTTGAAATGACCTTGCTGCGTGTGCTGGCTTTCGATCAGGCTGACAGCCCCGCGGCCACGATGACTTCTTCGGCGGCAGCACCGGCCGCAGCAGGCAGTACCGCGCCTGCGCAGACTCCAGCGGCGGTGCCCGCCCCAAAGCCGCAGGCCTCCGCGGGCCTGGTCGGCGGCGAGATCCGCGACTGGCCGGCTTTTGTCGCCACACTCGGTCTGGATGCGGCTGCCCGCCAGCTGGCTGCCAACTGCGCGCTGGCTGCCCAGTCGTCCAGCGGGCTGCAGCTCAGTATTGAACCCCGCAACGCCCATCTGCTCACGGAGAGCCTGAAAGTGCGCGTGGCGGCTGCCGTCAATGCCAGCTTCGGCGATGACCGCAAGGTGAGTTTTGTCATCGACAAGGGCGTGAACGATACAGCGGCGGCAAGACAGGCGCGCAGCGAAGACGAGAGGCAGCGCAAGGCACAGGATGCCATCGCTGCAGATGACAATGTCCGTGCGATGGGCGAGCTGTTCGGTGCCGAGGTTGTCGCTGATTCTGTCCGTCCCGTGGCGGACACCAGTTCCGGAAAACCAGCCAACAAAAAGTGAGTGCGATATGAGAGCCGATATCGGTCAGTTGATGAAGCAGGCCCAGCGGATGCAGGAGCAGATGCAGAAGGCCCAGGAGGAGCTTGCCGGGATCGAGGTCAGCGGTGAAGCTGGCGGTGGATTGGTCAAGATCCGCATGAGCTGCAAGCACGAAGTGCGCGGTATCACGCTCGATCCCGCCCTGCTCGGCGAGGACCGGGAAATGCTCGAGGATGTCCTGGTCGCCGCATTCAACGACGCCCTGCGCAAGGTGGAGCGCACCAGCCAGGAGAAGCTCGGTGGCATGACGTCCGGACTCGGTTTGCCGCCGGGTTTCAAGCTGCCTTTCTGAGCCGGTTCCCGTACTCATGGCATTCACGCCACTTCTGCAGGATCTGCTGACCGCGCTGCGTTGCCTGCCCGGCGTCGGGCCGAAGTCATCGCAGCGCATGGCTTTTCACCTGCTTGATCGCGACCGCGATGGCGCGGGACGGATCGTGGCCGCGTTGCAGGCGGCTCTCGACAAGGTCGGGCTCTGTGCGCGCTGCCGCATGTTTGCCGAGGCCGAGCTGTGCATGATCTGTGGCGACGCTCGCCGTGATCATGGCCTCGTGTGTGTCGTCGAGACACCCGCCGATGTCGTGGCAATCGAGGAGTCCGGCAGCTGGCGTGGCCGGTATTTCGTGCTGATGGGGCGGCTATCGCCGCTCGACGGCATCGGGCCGGCCGAACTCGGCATTCCCCTGCTTGAGCAGCAGCTCGTCGCGGGTGCAACGCGCGAACTGATCCTGGCCACCAGTGCGACGGTTGAAGGCGAGGCGACCGCTGGTTACCTGGCCGGCATTGCGCGGGAACGCGGGATTCGCGCCACACGCATCGCCCATGGCGTGCCGATGGGTGGCGAACTCGAGTACGTCGATGCCGGCACCCTGTCGCATGCCATTGCTGCCCGGACTCATATCGCTACCGATCAGTAGGTCTGTCCCGCGGCCTGTCCGGCCAGGTTCATCAGCCGGCGATAGCTTTCGTAGCGTCGCGCATCGATGCGGCCACTCAGGACGGCGGCGCTCACCGCACAGCCGGGTTCGCGCAGATGGCTGCAATCCGCAAAGCGGCAGTCGCGGCCCGTTGTGCCAATCTCGACGAAACCGTGCGCGATGTCGCGCCGATCCGGTATGGCGGGGATGAAATCGCGCACCCCCGGTGTATCGATCAGGCGACCACCGTTCCCGAGCGTGTACATGATCGATGCCGTGGTGGTGTGCCGGCCTTCGTCGCTGGCCGCCGAGAGCCTGCCGGTAGCCGTGTTGGAACCCGGAACCAGGCGATTCAGCAGCGAGGATTTGCCCACACCCGATTGCCCGACGAGCAGGCCGACGCCCTGCAGAGACCAGTTGAACAGCGCCTCAAGTCCGGCGCCTGTGGCTGCAGAGACCGGAAACAGCGGGCAGCCAATCGCGGCATAAACCGCGAGTTCTGCTGCGGGCAGTGGTGCGAGCTCGGCCTTGTTCCAGGCGATGGCTGCTTTGGCGCCCATCAGGTGTGCCGCACACAGATAGCGGTCGGTGATGAACAGGTCCGGGGCGGGCAGCGCCGCCATCACCACGATCAGATGACTGATGTTTGCGGCGATGGTCTCGGCCTTGCTGCCCCGGGGTGGCTGGCGACTCAGCTGGTTCCTGCGCGGGGCAATGGCATTGACCACCACGGGATCGCCGTCGGCGAACGCCTGCCAGTGCACATGGTCGCCGCAGCAGACCTGCAGCTGCCGGCCGCGGACCACATAGGGCAGGGCGCTGCCGTCGGCTGCTTCGAGGATGCCGCGGCGTCCATGCG
>JAUPLK010000138.1 GCA_030836925.1 Pseudomonadota bacterium | reverse complement strand
CGAGACCAGCCGGCAGCAACCGGATCTGGTTCTCCTCGACTGGCAGTTGCCCGACATGGATGGTCTGCAGCTGCTGCAGCACTGGCGGGCGAGTGAAGCCACGGCACAGATGCCGGTCATCATGGTAACCGGCAAGACCGGTGAATCCGATCGCGTGGCCGGCCTGAGTGCCGGCGCCGACGATTACATCTCAAAGCCCTTCGGCAGGCATGAATTGCTGGCCCGGGTGCAGGCCGTGTTGCGCCGCTCGACACGCTCGCAAACAAAGAGCGAGCTGCGGCACTTCAATGGACTGACCCTCGATGTGCTGAACCTGCGGCTGTCGGCCGCAGGCAAGACGGTTCACCTCGGCCCGATCGAGTTCAAGATGCTGAACCTGTTCATGTCGCATCCGGACCGGGCGATGACCCGTGCGCAGATCTGTGCGCGGGTCTGGCCCAGCAATGCGCACGTCGATGAACGGACGGTGGATGTGCACATCCGGCGCCTGCGCATGGCGCTGCGGCCAAGTGGCCATCATGACTGCATCCAGACGGTGCGCAGCGTGGGCTATCGGCTGTCGCAGCTCAGCCCGGTTGCGGATCGGGCACCTTGATGAACAGGAACCACAGCCAGACCAGCGCAGTCAGCAAGGCGCCGCCAAGCATCGGTGCCGACGGCATCACGCTGTAAACCAGGCCGCACAGGATCGGGCCGAAGATCATGCCGACCGTTGGTGCGGCCGAAAGCAAACCAGCCACCGCGCCCTGCTCCCCGGCGGTCACGCTGAGACTGCCGGCCGCATTCAATGCGGGTGCACAGAAGCCAAAACTGAAACCGAACAGCGCATAGCCCACGTACAGGGCCAGCACACCTGGTCCCCAGGCGATCACCAGCAGGGCGATCACCATGACGCCAAAGCCGAGCTTCAGCATCGTTGCCGGCGTGGTCTTCCAGCGCTGCAGCACAACCGCCTGCACCAGCACCGTCACGAAGGCCATCGACAGCAATGCAACCATCATCGTCTGCTGGATCTCGACCGTCTCGGTCAGGCCAAAGCGATCGGCGATGAATCCCGAGGTGATGGTCTGGATGCCCGTGAAGACGCCGAAAACCACGAACCAGCCGACCAGGTACGGCAGGATGCGCGGATCGAACACGCGCAGCTTCGCCGTCGGCCCGCTCTGCACATGGCGTACCGGTTCACGCAGCCCGGCATATGCCCAGAAACCCGCCGCTGCAGCGAGCAACGCCGCGGCATACATCGGAAAAACCGGGCTGACGAATGCCAGCGCACCGCCGAAGGCCGGGCCGAGGATCGTGCCCAGGCCACCCGACATGCCAACCAGCGCCATGCCCTGTGCGCGTGAACTTTCATCGGTGGTATCGGCAATGTAGGCGGTAGCCGCAGGACTGACGCCACCCACGACGATGCCATACGCCATGCGCAACACCAGCAACAGCACGAACAGCGGACCTGCCGATATCCAGCCCCACAGCCCGGCCTGCACACCCAGCGCCAGCGCCGCGTAGCCCAGCGTGTAACCACCCAGTCCGATCAGATAAACGCGGCGCCGGCCCAGCGACTGGCTGGCCGTACCCCAGCGCGGCGCCGAGAATGCCAGCATGACGTTCGAGGCTGCGATGATGAAGCCGAGCTGCCATTCCTCGATGCCGAGCTGACGGGCCAGCGGCGCAAAGATGACAAACAGCAGGGACTGGCCCATTCCATAGGTAATGAGGCCGACCAGCAGGATCAGACGATCCCGCGGCAGGGAAGCAGCCACAGAGAAACTCCTGTAATTCTTGTGACCTGACCAGCGAATGTCAGGGGGCGGCTAGGATATGCGAAATCTGCCGTCGCTGGTACGGCACGATTTCGAGATGCTCCTCTGCGGCATGCGCCGCCTTGAGCCGACGCCAGTAATCGGCGTCCAGCAATGCCGCGTGGTACTGCAGGAATTCATCACGCAACTCGCCGCGCAAACCCAGGAACTCGAGAAACTGCGCGGGGAAAACGTCATCAGGGCCGACATAGAACCACGGCTCGGCGCGCAGCTCGTCATCGTCATCGCGAGGCGCCGGCAGGTCACGGAACCGGCATTCCGTCACCAGGCACAACTCGTCGTAGTCGTAGAAGATCACCCGGCCATGACGCGAGACGCCAAAATTCTTCAGCAGCAGATCACCGGGAAAGACATTGCTGAGCGCCAGGTCACGGATGGCCTGACCGTAGTCGCGGATTGCGCGGCGCGCTGCCGCGGGTTCTGCCTCGCGCAGGTATACATCGAGGGGCTTGAGACGGCGTTCCAGATAGCAGAGGTCGATGATCAGGTCATCGCCGTCGAGACGGCAGGTATTGGCGGCCGAGTTCAGCAGCTCGTCGAGCAGCTCCGGTGCAAAACGCCGACGCGGAAAACGCAGCCGGCGGAACTCCTGCGCATCCACCAGGCGCCCGACCCGGTCGTGACGGAACACGAAACGGTATTTCTCCATCACCTCCTCGCGTGACGAGGTTTTCGGGTAGGCGAAGTGATCGCGGATCACCTTGAACACCAGCTCGCTGGAGTTGAGCGTGAACACCACCATGACCATGCCGGGTATGCCTTCGGCATGCAGGAACTGGTCGGTGGAGGCGGCCAGGTGACGGAACAGGCTGCGATAGCGCTCGGTCTTGCCCTGCTTCGCCCGGCCGAGCACGGTATACAGTTCGTCGACGGGCTTGCCAGGCATGATCGAACACAGCCAGCGCACCACTGGCTCCACCACCGCCAGGTCGGCGTGAAAATAGGAGCGCGAGAAGCCGAACAGCGGACGCAGCTCGTAATCCGAGATCATCACGGTATCGGCAACGATGCCGGACTCCGGATGCGCACAGGCGATCACCAGCGGAAAGCTCCAGTCTCCGCCGCTGATCCTGCCCACCACGAACGCACGGGTGGCACGGTAAAAGACCGGCTCGAGCACCTCGAGATGCGTGAGCTGCGGCAGCAGTCCGCGTATGTTGAGCACGCCCTGGATTTCCCCGGCGACAAACCGTGCCGAGCGCGTTGCATCGTTAAGCTGTGCGGCCCAGGGCAGGCTGGCCAGCAGGAACTCAAGACCCGCCGTCAGTCCGTCCTGCAGACTGATCTGGACCACCGGCACGCTGCCCTGCTGCAGCTCATCGTGCTCGGCGACGAACTCGACGGCAGGATTCACGCCGATCGTGGCAAATACCTTGCGTGTCAGGGAATTGAAAAAAGTGGCGTAAAACTGATGGTCCGGGCGATCAGCGATCAGCCGGGAAAACTCCGCCTGCGCGGCACCCCAGGTGGCTTCTTCGGCGATATGCCGGCCCAGCATGCCGACAAGCCCGGCCAGGCACCGTTCTACGCGATGGTCGTAGAGTTCGATGCGCTCGACCGCATCGCGCTGACCGAGCTGCCATTCGCGCATCTCGAAGCGCCGCTGCGCACGTTGCGTGATGCTGCGGAAAGTGTCGTTGTAGTCCTCGAAGGCGGCAACGATTGCCGCTGCAGCACGTGCGGCAAGCGCATGGACGGCAGGATCGTGATTACTGCCGTCCATCGCCCTCGTCCGGATCACGGCTGCGCACAGTCGCTTCAGTGACCGGCGGCACGAAACTGCTCGGTTTCAGTGCTTCCGGCCATCGCGGTGGTGGAGGAACCGCCGCCCGAGATCACCGTCTGCACGGCATCGAAGTAGCCGGTACCGACGAACGCCTGGTGGCGCACCGCGCGGAAGCCGTGCACCTCGTTGGCAAACTCGCGTTCCTGCATATCCGAGTAGGCATACATGCCGTCCTGCTTGTAGGCCCGGGCCAGCTCGAACATCGACAGGTTGAGCGCGTGCCAGCCGGCCAGCGTGATGAACTGGAAGCGATAGCCCATGGCGGCGAGCTGCTCGCGGAAATCGCGCAGACGCTCGACCGGCAGGTTGGCCCGCCAGTTGAAGGACGGCGAGCAGTTGTAGGCCAGCAGCTTGCCGGGAAATTTCGCGTGGATCGCTTTTGCAAAGCGCTCGGCCTGGGCGAGGTCGGGTTTGGAGGTCTCGCACCAGATCAGGTCCGCATAGGGTGCGTAGGACAGACCGCGATCGATGGCCTGATCGAGACCGGCGCGCGCCTCGTAGAACCCGTCCTCGGTGCGACCACCGGTCAGGAAGCGCGCATCGCGGCTGTCGAAATCGGCCTGCAGCAGGTTGGCCGCGTCGGCATCGGTGCGCGCCACCAGCACCGTCGGCACACCCATCACGTCGGCAGCGAAGCGTGCCGCAACCAGCTTGTTGATCGCATCCTGCGTGGGCACCAGCACCTTGCCACCCATGTGCCCGCACTTCTTGGCGGACGAGAGCTGGTCTTCGAAGTGCACGGCTGCGGCGCCGGCGCGGATCAGCGACTTGGTCAGCTCGAAGGCATTCAGGTTGCCGCCAAAACCGGCCTCGGCATCCGCGATGATGGGCGCGAGCCAGTCGATGCGTTCATCACCCTGCATGTGGTGGATCTGGTCGGTGCGCAGCAGTGCGTTGTTGATGCGCTCGACCATCTTCGGCACCGAATCGACCGGGTACAGGCTCTGGTCGGGATACATCTCGCCGGCACTGTTGCCATCACCGGCCACCTGCCATCCCGAGCAATAGATCGCCTTGAGCCCGGCCTGTATTTCCTCGACCGCCTGGTTGCCGGTCATCGCGCCGAGTGCGGACACCACCTTCTCGGTATGCAGCAGACGCCAGAACTTTTCGGCACCGAGCCGGGCCAGCGTGTGCTCGACCTGCACGGAGCCCCGCAGGCGGACCACTTCTTCTGCGGAATAGGGCCTGGTGATGCCGGCCCAGCGCGGGCTGTCTGCCCAGTCGCGGCGGAGCTGGTCGGCGTCATTGCGATTGCTCATGGCGGAATCCTCAAACGGGTTGGCTCAGTGTCAGGACAGTCTTGCGTAGGCAGGAAGGGTCAGGAATTCATCGAACACGGGCTGGCTGATCATCGTGACGAACATCTCCGCAGCCATATCGAAGCGCCCCGACCTGAAGCGTTCGTCACCGATTTCGCCGGCAATCACCTGCAACTCCTCCTGCAGGGTGCTCATGAACCGCTCGATGCTGACAGGCCTGCCATCGCTGGTATGTGCACCGTGTCGCAGCCACTGCCAGATCTGTGCGCGGCAGATCTCGGCCGTCGCGGCATCTTCCATCAGGTGATAGAGCGGCACGCAGCCCTGCCCGCCCAGCCAGGCCTCCAGGTACTGCACGCCGACGCGGATGTTGTGGCGCAGTCCCTCGTCG
>JAUPLK010000137.1 GCA_030836925.1 Pseudomonadota bacterium | reverse complement strand
AATGCGGCCTATTCTGCCGGCTCACCATCATCCGCATCGGTACCGGGAACAATCCGGTCGAGTCCGACCAGACGCTCGTCCTCACCGATGCGGATCAGCCGGACGCCCTGCGTATTGCGGCCCTGCTGCGAAATTTCCGCCACCGGCGTGCGCACCAGCGTGCCGCCGCTGCTGATCAGCATGATTTCGTCTTCCTGTCTGGCCTGTATGGCACCGACCATGCGGCCGTTGCGATCGGAGGTCTGTATGGCAATCACGCCCTGGCCGCCGCGGCCCTGCACCGGGAACTCGTCCACCGCGGTGCGTTTTCCGTAACCGGTCTCGGTTGCGGTCAGCACTTCGCCCTCGCCGAGGATCAGCAACGCGATGATCTCGTGGCCCTCCGGCAGGCGCATGCCACGCACACCGGCGGCTGCACGCCCCATCGGGCGCACATCGGACTCGGGGAAGCGGATCGCCTTGCCGGTGCTTGCGCACAGCATGATGTCGCATTCGCCATCGGTGATCGCCACGTCGACCAGCCGGTCGCCTTCGTGCAGATCGATGGCGCGTATACCGGCCGTGCGCGGCCGCGAGAAGGCATCCAGCGCGGTCTTCTTGACCGTGCCGTCACTGGTGACCATGAAGATGTAGTTGCTCTCGCTGAACTGGCGCACCGGCAATACCGCGTTGATCCGCTCATCGGGCTCCAGCGGCAGCAGATTGACCATCGGGCGGCCCCGTGCACCACGCCCCGCGCGCGGTACCTGGTAGACCTTGAGCCAGTACATCTTGCCGGTACTGGTGAAACACAGCAGCGTGTCGTGGGTATTGGCGATGAAGAGCTTGTCGATGAAATCCTCTTCCTTGACCGTCGCGGCCGCGCGCCCCCGCCCACCCCGTCGCTGGACCTGATAGTCGCTGACGCTCTGGGCCTTGGCATAGCCGCCATGCGAGAGCGTTACCACCACGTCTTCTTCGGGAATGAGGTCTTCCATCTCCAGGCTCGAGTGATCCTGGACGATTTCAGTGCGGCGGGCGTCGGCGTAGTTGTCGCGGATCTCCATGAGCTCCGCGCGAATGACGGCGATCAGGCGCTCGGGATCAGCCAGGATCTCGGTGTACTCGCGGATCCGCGACAGCAGTTCCTGGTACTCGTTGATGATCTTGTCCTGTTCGAGACCCGTAAGCCGCTGCAAACGCAGATCGAGGATTGCCTGCGCCTGGACTTGCGACAGGCGGTAGCCCTCGGGGCCTGGACCGAAGTCGGCCGAGGCATCATCCGGACGCGTGGACACATGTCCTGCACGGGCCAGCATCTCCGTCACCGCACCCGGCGACCAGAGCCGGCTGGTCAACGCCTCGCGCGCTTCGGGCGGCGTCGGCGAGGCCTTGATGACGGCGATGACCGGATCGATGTTGGCCAGCGCCACCGCCTGCCCTTCGAGAATGTGCGCGCGTTCACGCGCCTTGCGCAGGTCGAAAATCGTCCGCCGCGTAACCACCTCGCGCCGGTGACGCACGAAGCACTCGATGAGTGTCTTGAGATCGAAAAGCCGTGGCTGCCCGTCACGCAGGGCGACCATGTTGATGCCGAAAACACTCTCCAGCGGCGTCTGCTTGTAGAGATTGTTGAGCACGACCTCCGAAGACTCGCCACGACGCAACTCAATCACGACACGCATGCCGTCCTTGTCGGACTCGTCGCGCAGCTCGCTGATGCCCTCGAGCTTCTTGTCGCGGACGAGTTCGGCGATCTTCTCGATCAGTCGCGCCTTGTTGACCTGGTAGGGCAGCTCCGTGACGATCAGCGCCTCACGACCGCGGTCACCGAACTCCTCGACGTGGACGCGTGCGCGGATATGCACCCGGCCGCGACCGGTGGTGTAGGCAGAGTGGATGCCCTGCGAACCGTTGATGATGCCGGCGGTCGGGAAGTCCGGTCCGGGAACGATGGCCATCAGTTCGGCAATCGTGATCGCCGGATTGTCGATCAGGGCAAGCGTCGCGGTGATCACCTCGCCGAGGTTGTGCGGCGGGATGTTGGTGGCCATGCCCACGGCGATGCCGGAGGAACCATTGACCAGCAGATTGGGAATGCGGGCCGGCAGCACCGACGGCTCGGTCTCCGAGCCGTCGTAGTTGGGCACGAAGTCGACCGTGCCCTTGTCGATATCGGCCAGCAGTTCGCTGGTGATCCGGGTCATGCGCACTTCGGTATAGCGCATGGCCGCCGGCGCATCGCCATCCACCGAACCGAAGTTGCCCTGCCCGTCGACCAGCAGATAACGCATCGAGAACGGCTGCGCCATGCGCACGATGGCGTCATAGACGGCGGTATCGCCATGCGGGTGGTATTTACCGATGACATCACCGACCACGCGCGCCGACTTCTTGTAGGGCTTGGTGTGGTCGTTGCCCAGCTCCCGCATCGCATGCAGGACGCGGCGGTGCACCGGCTTCAGGCCGTCGCGCACGTCGGGCAATGCCCGGCCCACGATGACGCTCATCGCGTAGTCCAGATAGGACTTCCGCATCTCGTCTTCGAGATTGACCGGGAGAATTTCCTTGGCTACTTCAGCCATCGATACAGCAGATTCCGCCAGACAACGATCGACCTGCGGCCATACCCGGCATGGCGTTTACCCGCCAGGCTGGAGGCGGCTCGGTCGATCGTTGCGGTGTTAAAAAAAATGGTCTCCGGGACGCGCGCTATGCTAACACGGATCAGGCATTATGCCGCCGCCGGAAGCCAGTGCCATGTACCCTGCAGACCTCATCATCAGCGCCCGCTGGACCATCCCCGTCGAACCCGAAGGACAGGTTCTCGATGATCACGCCCTGGTGGTGCGCGATGGCCGGATTGTCGATCTGCTGCCTGCCGCCGAAGCCACGCAGCGCTATGCCCCGCGGGAACTGATCCGGCGACCACAGCATGTCCTGCTGCCAGGACTGGTAAACGCCCATACCCACAGCCCGATGACCCTGTTTCGCGGGATGGCCGACGACCTGCCCCTCGACACCTGGCTGAACGAGCACATCTGGCCGGCCGAAGCGCGCTGGGTCGATGGCGGTTTTGTGCGGGATGGCGCCGAACTGGCGATGCTGGAAATGCTCCAGGGTGGCACCACCTGCTTCAACGACATGTACTTTTTTCCGGACGTCATTGCACGCGCCGTGGACGCGAGCGGGCTGCGGGCCTGCGTGGGCATGATCGTCCTGGAGCAGGCAACGGTCTGGGCACGCGATGCCGGGGAATATCTGCGCAAGGGCCTGGCTGCGCGCGACCAGTTCCGGGGGCACCCCCGTGTATCGATGATTTTTGCGCCCCATGCCCCCTACACGGTTGCCGACGACAGCTTCAGGGAGATCCGGCTGCTCGCCAATGAACTCGATACGCAGATCCACATGCACGTACATGAGACCGCCAGCGAAATCAGCGCGAGCCAGAAGCGGCATGCGCGACGTCCGCTGCAGCGCCTTGACGAACTCGGCCTGCTGACACCGCTGCTCGCGGCAGTACACATGACCCAGCTCACTGCCGGAGAAATCCCGCTGCTGGCCAGCCGCGGCGTGAGTGTCGTGCATTGCCCGGAATCCAACCTCAAGCTGGCCAGCGGCTTCTGTCCGATTGCGGATCTGGCAGCGGCCGGCATCAATATTGCGCTCGGCACGGACGGCGCCAGCAGCAACAATGACCTCGACATGTTCGGCGAGATGCGCAGCTGCGCGCTGCTCGCCAAGGGTGTGGCGCAACGCGCCGATGCGGCACCGGCCGCAACGGTACTCGGCATGGCAACGCTCAATGGCGCAAAGGCACTGGGCCTCGGCGACCGTATCGGCTCGCTGGTGACAGGCAAGGAGGCAGACGTGATCTGTGTAGACTTGTCGGCGGCGGCTACCCAGCCGGTCTACGATCCGGTTTCACAGCTGGTCTATGCAACTTCGCGCGATCAGGTCAGCGATGTCTGGGTAGCCGGCCGGCAATTGCTCGCTGACCATCAGCCGCTGGTGGCCGATGCGCCCGCCATACTGGCGCGCGCCGAATCATGGCGGGCGAGACTGTCGGCAGCCCGCGGGAGCGTTGCACATGACTGAACAGGCGAATGCCAATCCGGCCGAACTGGCGCATTTTGGCGCGCTCGCCAGCCGCTGGTGGGACCGGGATGGCGAGTTCCGCACCTTGCACGACATCAACCCGGCCCGCGTCGGACTGGTCGATCAGCGCGTCGGCCTGGCAGGCAAGCGTATCGCCGATGTGGGTTGTGGCGGCGGTTTGCTGTCGGAGGCGATGGCCAGGCGCGGCGCACAGGTCACCGGCATCGACATGTCGGCCGAGGTACTCGAGGTGGCACGCCTGCATCTGCTGGAGTCGGAACCCCTGCCGGTCACCTATCTGCACATGTCGGCAGAAGACCTGGTGCAAAGTGCAGCGGGCAGCTTCGATGCAGTCACCTGCATGGAACTGCTGGAGCATGTGCCGGATCCGGCATCGCTCATCGCGGCCTGTGCACGACTGGTCAAACCCGGCGGCAGCGTCATCGTATCGACACTCAACCGGACGCCACGCGCATTCCTGACGGCCATCGTCGGGGCCGAGTACCTGACCCGGCTGGTACCGCGCGGCACGCATCATTACGGGAAACTGATCCGGCCATCCGAACTCGATGCCTGGGCACGTCATGCGGGACTGGGACTCGAAGCCCTGACCGGTGGACATTACAACCCGCTGGACCGGAGCTTCAGCCTGGGCGGTGATGTGGGCGTGAACTACTTCGCGCACTTCCGCCGTCCGGACGGAGCAGCTGACTGATGCCGCGCTGGTCGGCACGGACATTGCCCGCGGCGGTTCTGTTCGACCTGGACGGAACACTGCTCGACACGGCGCCGGACATGGTGGCCACGTTGAACGAACTCTGCCGGTTGCGGTCCGTGCCGGAACTGCCCTGGGAAACCGCCAGGGCGCAGGTATCGAACGGCACGCTTGGCCTGCTGCGCGTTGCCTTCCCCGGGCAGGATCCGGCCCAGCAACCGGAGCTGCAGCAACAGTTCGGCCAGCTCTATGCAACGCGTCTGGTCAGCGCAACCCGCCTGTTTCCCGACATGGATCCGTTGCTGACCCGGCTCGAGCAGCAGGGTATTCACTGGGGCGTGGTCACCAACAAGCCGCGCCAGTTCACTGAACCCCTGCTGGCCGCACTCGGCCTGCTCGAGCGTTCTTCCTGCACCGTCAGTGGCGACACGCTGCCCGAACGCAAACCCCACCCGCGCCCGATCCTGCATGCGCTGGAGCAGCT
>JAUPLK010000136.1 GCA_030836925.1 Pseudomonadota bacterium | reverse complement strand
GGTAACCCTGGATTGTCCGGCCAGATCGCAATGGGTGGCAATCGATTCGAAGCCTGCCTGCCTGAGCAGGTTCTGGACGGCGACGGCTTGCCGGGAACCGTGTTCGAGCAGCAGCCAGCCGCCGTTCTCGAGGTGCGCCGGCGCCGCCGACACGATGCGCCGGATGTCTGCCAGGCCATCCGGTCCGCCGCTCAGTGCCAGGCGTGGTTCGAAGCCGAGGCCCGGGTCGGTTTCGCTCCATTCATCGTCGGCGATGTAGGGCGGGTTGGAAACGACGACCGCAAATCTTTTTCCCCTGAGTGCAGCGAACCAGTCGCCAGCATGGAAGCTGATGTTGCGGGTCCCCAGCACTGCGGCATTTTGCATCGCGACGGCAAGCGCCTCCGGACTGAGATCCGTCGCAAACACAGTGCACTGCGGCCGCTCCCTGGCGATGGCGATGGCAACGGCGCCAGTTCCGGTGCCGAGGTCAGCGATTGCGTGCTGCCTCTCCGGCGGGATCTGTTTGAGGGCCAGTTCGACCAGCAGCTCGGTTTCCGGTCGTGGTATCAGGGTGTCGGCGGTGACCTGCAGGCCAAATGACCAGAATTCGCGTGTGCCGGTGATCTGTGCCAGTGGGCGATGGGCTGCACGCTGGCCGAGCAGGGCTGCGTAGCGGGCTGCGGGTGCTGCCGGGACCACTGCAGACAGCGTCTGGTAGAGGTATGTGCGAGGCTTTTCGAGCGCATGGGCCAGCAGGAGTTCTGCATCGAGCCGCGGGGAGTCGCTGCTTCCTTCCAGCCAACGGGTGCCCGCACTGAGCAACTCGTCGGTACGGGTACCCGTTGCGAGGTCGGGCGCAAGGCTGCGTTCTGCGGACATGCCGCCTATGTTAGCCTGCTGCCCGCGCAGGAGATCAGCCGATGTCAGCCAGACCGCCCTCAGACAGATCCGCAACGGGCAGCAAGCCTGCCCTGGCCACCCGCTGCATCCACGCAGGGGCAACCACCGATGGCGCAACCGGTGCCGTAATGCCGCCGATTGTCACCAGCACGACCTTCGCCTGGAAAGCTTTCGGTGAGCCGCACGAGCACATCTACACGCGCTCCTCCAATCCGACCCGCGATGCGCTCGAGCGCTGTGTGGCGGAACTGGAGGGCGGTACCCGCGGGCTGGCATTTGCTTCCGGGCAGGCTGCCACGGCCGGTGTGCTCGATCTGCTCGATGCCGGCAGTCACGTGATCGCGCCGCTGAATTTCTACGGTGGCACGCGCCGGCTCTTTGACCAGGTGCGCCGGCGTACTGCCGATCTCGATTTTTCATTTGTCGACATGTGCGATCCGGGCAATATCGAGGCCGCACTGCGACCGGAGACCCGCCTGGTCTGGATCGAGACGCCTACCAATCCGCTGCTGCATATCGTCGATATTGCGGCCATCACGGCACTGGCCCGTTCACGAACCATCCTCAGTTGTGTGGACAACACCTTCGCGACACCGTGTCTGCAGCAGCCACTGCTGCTGGGTGCCGATCTGGTCATGCATTCGGCGACCAAATACCTGGGTGGCCACTCCGACGTGCTGGGCGGGATCGTCGTGGCAGCCGACGCCGAACTGGGCAAACAGCTGCATCTGTTGCGCAGTGCATCCGGTGGCGTGCTCGGTCCTTTCGATGCCTATCTGGTTCTGCGCGGCATCAAGACGCTGGCGCTGCGCATGGAACGGCACTGCGCCAATGCGCTGGCCGTCGCCCGGTATCTCGATGGGCACGCGCGGGTGGCTCGCGTGTTTTATCCGGGACTGCCGGGGCATCCGGGCCATGCGCTGGCGGAACGACAGATGGCTGCCTTTGGCGGTGTGGTCTGCTTCGAGATTCGCGGCGGGCCAGCTGCGGTGGGCGAGTTTCTCAACCGGCTGCGCTTGTTCGCCATTGCGGAAAGCCTCGGTGCAGTCGAGAGCCTTGCCGGGCAGCCGGCCACCATGAGTCACTCGAGCGTGCCGACCGAAGAGCGGCGCGCGATGGGTATCGCGGACAACCTGATCCGGCTGTCTGTGGGTATCGAAGCCGAAGCTGACCTGCTGGCCGATGTCAGCCAGGCGCTGGGCGCCTGAGTACTTCAAGGGGGACTACATGTCGCTGCATTCACGCCTGCTGACCGGCTCGATACTGCTAGTGTCTGTCGTATGCCTCAATGGCTGTACGGCCTGGTTTGATTCATTCACCCCCGGTGTCACGCGCACCGGCGTGTCGAGCAGCCTGGTCGACTACCTGTATCCCGACGGCCAGATTCCGCCCGAGTTTGAAGAGCAGATTCCGCGACTGAAGCTGCCGCTGCGCGTGGGCATCGCCTTCGTGCCGCAGCCCCCGGGCGGAAATGCCGAGGCGCCTTCAGAGGCGCTGAAGAATGAGGCCCTGCAGAAAGTCCGCGAGCAGTTCAAGGGCCGCAAATACATCGCTTCAATCGAGGCCATTCCGGATACCTACCTGCGTTCGACCCGCGGTTTCGAGGGTATGCAGCAGGTGGCACGGCTGTATGCGGTCGATGTCATGGCACTGGTTTCCTATGATCAGCTGGCTGCCACCGGTGACAACAAGCTCGCGCTGACCTACTGGACCATCGTCGGGGCGTACGTCATCAAGGGTACCGAGAACCAGACGCAGACCTTCGTGGATACGGCGGTCTTCGATGTGGCCAGTCGCAAGCTCCTGTTTCGTGCGCCCGGTGTCGACAGCCGCGAACGCACCTCGACCGCCATCGAGGCGGCCGAGGTGAGCCGCGCGGTGCGGGCCGAGAGCTTTTCGGCAGCCATGGTCAATATGACGACAAACCTGGCCACGGAACTTGACCGCTTCGAGCAGCGGCTCAAGACCGAACCCGAGATCGCCACAGTCGAGTGGAAAGCCGGATCCGGCGGTGGCGGCGGGGCCATCGATCCGGCCCTGCTGTTAGTGATGGCAATCTTCGCAGGGTGGCGCCGGTCCCGGGTCTGACTGATCCCGGGCCGGTTATCTTCAGGCCTGGCTATCTTCAGGCCTGAGCGTCGGTCGGTGTCTTGTTGACGACAATGCGTCGTGCCGGGCTGAGGATTGCCAATACGACCACCACGATCAGGGCAACCACCACCAGGCTGATCTCCATGGCGTACTTCTGCGGTTGCACCCAGATCTCGGTCATCTTGCCCCACTTCTCGAGGATCTCGTTGATGTTGTAGGCGATGATCGCAGTGGGTATCGCATAGCGCAGTGCCGGAGCCATGCGCTGGAACCACCACAGTCGCTGGATCAGATAGGCGGCCCAGACCGCAAAGATCACCAGCGAGGCGAAGGTGAACCAGTGGTCGGTGCCGAGAATGTCAGGGTTGTAGCAAAGCAGTAACCAGATGTAGCAGAACCAGGTGACATAGATCGTTTCGAGGGCAACGATCGCGGCGATATTGCGTTGCTGTACCGAACCGCGTTCACCCGGATTCAGGTGCAGGTTGCGATGGAGCCACATGAACAGGTTGCAGCGCGTGTCCTTGTTGTAAAAGAAGTACATCAGCGAGGCCATCAGGACGCCGATGGAGGACAGCATGACGCGGTATTCGCCTTTGGTTGGTTTGGCGCCCCACATGATGTCCTGCACACCGAGTTCGTCAGCCGTGTAGACAAAATTGAACTCGATCCATGTCAGCCAGATCAGGCTGCCCCCCAGGAAGCCGAGCAGGGTGGCGGCATTTTCCGACTTGTTCCGGCCGATCCAGACCATCGCGGCACCGACAAACCCGCCGACGATGGCGACTGTGGTGACGTTGTCCGGGAACCACTTGTGCTCCATCAGGTACATGACCGTGTGGCCGAGGCCCTGCCAGATGTAGACGATCAGCAGCGCGATGATTGCAGGCAAGGGTGCCTGGTAGAGCTTCTTGAACTGGGACATTTCTTCCCTCTTCCGGATTGAGCGCGAATATGTACAACACTAGCAAGAGCCGTTTCCCGGCGGTAGTCCGTGTCAATGGCCGGGTGCCGGATTTCTGTACAGCATCGCAGCCGTTGCAAGCCACTGTTTTCGATCGGTCTGTCCTCGTATTGGTTCCCCGAGGTCGCCAATCGCCCCATTGACTGTCGGCTGGCTATGCAAATTGCTGTTGCGCATGCTCGGAGAGCATGGATGGAAGGTGCTGATCGTGCTGCATTCTCACGGTACCTGATCTGTCCGGACAGACGGGGCTGGTGGCCATGGCTCGCCGCACACGGGCTGGCCTGCGGCGCATTCCTGTTTTCCTCCGGGCCCGCACTGCCCTGCTTGCGACGCTCGTCGCTGCTGTTCGGTGTATTGCACAACAGTTGGGTTGCGGGCACGCTGGCCGGTGCTGGCCTTCGGACAATGGCGCCTGTGGGCCTGAAACAGGCCTGCACAAGGCCAACAGCGGGAGCAAGGGAGTAATAACGATGAGTGTTGCGCACAAATGGCTTGAACAGGAGCCCTGGCCCACCAAAGTCATGCCGAAGCCGCTGCTCGAATCGCGGATCGAGCGGGTGCTGACGATGACCAACATCGGTTATCTGGGCACGGTCCGGAAAGATGGTTCGCCGATTGTCAGCCCGGTCGAGTTCTATGCGGATGCTCTGGCGCTGTACATTTTTCCGCAGCCCAACAGTCCCAAGGTAAAGGCGCTGCGCCGCGACCCGCGGGTCAGTTTCGCCGTAGCCAACCCGATGGCCGGCTGGGCCTGCGTCATGGGCGCCCAGTTTTTTGGCAAGGGTACCTTGCTCGACCCGGATACACCGGCCTGGGAGCACGGCATGAAGGTCTTCAAGTGGGTCGCGTCGGGTTTTGAGCTGGGGAAAATCAGTGCCCAGCCGCCGCGCGGCCAGTTGCTGCGCATCGACCCTGACCGGATCGTCTACACCGAGCACTTCATGCGCAAGGAAGGTTATGCACCCCGGCAGATCTGGGAGCCTGGCGTCTCGGACGCCAGGGTAGTGCCCGGCGGCAATGCGCCGATCTAGCTGAAGCGGAGTTAAGATGCGCATCCTGACGGCAGGCATCAAACAGCAGGACATGGCATGAGTAACGAACTGGCACCGGGTATCCAGGACCGGCGTTCAACCATCATGGGCTATATTCTGGCGCTGCTGTTTCTCGCACTGTTCATCAACACCATCAACCTGCCCCGTACGGCCCTTGATCAGCGGGCTACGCTGCGGCTGTTTCATGACAGCCTGGGCCTGATCGTGCTGCTGCTGGCCGCCGTGCGCCTGTACTGGTACCACCGCGACCCGGCGCCACAGCCACCGCCGGGTCTGCCGGCGGGTTCCTTTGCCTTCAACCGCACGATC
>JAUPLK010000135.1 GCA_030836925.1 Pseudomonadota bacterium | reverse complement strand
ACAGGACCCTGCACGGAGCCTCCACGATCTGCCTGTAGCGGGAGCGCTTCAGCTCCGGGACACGTGGGCCGCTTTCCGGGTGCGCTTCCAACTGCTCGATATGCCCGAAGACCCGTTGCACCAGTGCCGCCGCTGCAAGGGGATTCTCGACGGCAATATAGTCGGCGATGGCGTCCAGGTCGTTGAGCGCCGGTTCAGTCCAGATTACCTGAGCCATCGGGCCATACGGGCCTTGGCCTGGGCGTTGGTCAGGACCCGGCCCTCCGCCACAGCCATTTCACCTCGCGCGATGCCCTCAAGCAAAGCCATGCGCTGCTGCATGGACTCGTAGCTTTCCACATCCACGAGATACGCGCTCGGCAGACCGTGCTGAGTAATGAGAATTGGCTCCCTGTCCCGTTCGATATCCGAAAGAAGTTCGGTGGCTTGACGCTTTAGCGTGGTGACGAGTTCGGTGCGCATGGCGAGTGATACTATAGTGCCACTCGCGGCCTGGCAAGGACCTGCGGTATCAACCAGCTGACAAAACCCGCCGACAGCAACTGCGTGACCACGACGGCCACGAACACGGGCGCATAGGCGTAGTGCTGTGAAACCCAGCCGGCCGCGAAGCTGAACAACGCCGCACCGAAGCTGCCGGCCGCACCAAACAGCCCCCACACGGTACCGACCTGCAGTGATGGATACAGATCGGCCGGCAGGGCAAACAGGCTGGAGGCCTTGGCCTGGATGGCAAACATGGCCAGCGCGATGAGTGCGAGGGCAACGGCCGGCGATTTGCTGGTTGCTGCGGGCAGCGTGAGCACCACCAGCACTGCCCCACCCCAGATCACGCTCTTGCGGGCCGCATCCAGTGACCAGCCACGCAGCATCAGCTGGCGACCGACCCAGCCACCGAACAGCGCCCCGACATCAGCGGCCAGAAACGGCACCCAGGCAAAGGCCGCGATCTCGCGGAGATCAAAGCCCTGCACCTGCGCGAGATACAGCGGCAGGAAGCTGACGAAAAAATAGAAAGCCCCATCGTTGCTGATCCGGCTGAGCAGCAGTCCCCAGACCTCGCGGTGGCGCAGCAGTCTGCCGACATCTGCCCACGCACTCGATGGTTCCGTGACGCTGCTCTGTTGCGGATCATCCGCAAGGATCAGCGCACGCTCTGCATCAGTAATGTCCGGATGACGCGCCGGCGACCGGTAATAGCGCAGCCAAAACCACAACCAGACAAAGCCGGCCAGCGCCGGCACGATGAAGGCCGCGCGCCAACCCGCAACGATGATCAATCCACCCAGCAGCGGCGGCGCCAGCAAGGCCCCAAGGCCTGGCCCCACGGTGAGGATGCCAACGGCCATCGAGCGGTCACGACGCGGAAACCATTCGGCGATGGCCTTCACCGCCGCAGGAAAATTCGCCGCCTCGGTCAGACCCAGCAAGGCACGACAGGCAATGAAGCTGAAAAAACCGCGGCCGAAAGCATGCAAAAAGCCGGCGATGCTCCAGGCAATCACGGCCAGCTTGAAGGCTGCGCGCGTGCCCACGCGGTCGATGAAGGGCCCGGCGATCAGATGCCCGATGCCATAGCAGAACAGGAACGCCGCGGTGATCGTGCCGAACTCGGTATTGTCGATGCCGAACTCGGCCACCAGCGCCGGCGCAGCCACGGCAAAGGCCTGCCGGTCCAGGTAATTGATCGTGGTTATGACACACAGGAGGCCGGCTATCCGCCAGCGGATCTGGCTGCCGAAAATACTGCGTCTGATAGGCCACCCCCTGCATGAACCCCGAGCCGCCGCGCGCCTTGCCTCAGCCGGTGCCGGGCAATTATGCTGCCCCGCTGTCGATCGGAGAACCCGCATGAACGCCGCCACAACAAATATCGCCCCATCCACCGAAGCCCGGACCTTCCTCGAGCGCAAACACCAGCTGCTGATCGATGGCCAATGGGTGGCGGCTGTCAGCGGCGAGACCACCGAGATTTTCGACCCGGCCACCGAGCAGCACCTCGCCACGGTTGCGGCCGGCGGCAAGGCCGATATCGACCGTGCGGTAGCTGCTGCACGCAAGGCGCTGCGCGGCGAATGGTCGAAGCTGACCTCCTACGATCGCACGCGCCTGATCCTGAAGCTGGCCGACGAACTCGAAGCGAACATCGGCCTGGCCAGCGAGATCGAGACCCTCGACAACGGCATGCCGCGCATGGTGGCCCACTACTCGATCGCCTCCTTCGGTTGCGACTTCCTGCGCTACTACGCCGGCTGGGCAACCAAGATCAGCGGCGAGACGATCCCGGTGTCGCCACAGGGTGTGCGCAACGGCGACTCGCTGACCTACACCCGGCGTGAACCCATCGGCGTGGTGGGCGCGATCATTCCCTGGAACGCGCCGCTGATCATGGCGACGCTGAAGCTCGGTCCCGCGCTCGCAGCCGGCTGTACGGTCGTGCTGAAGCCGGCGGAACTGACGCCGCTGTCGGCACTGCTTCTCGGCGACCTCATCAAGCGCGTCGGCTTTCCCGATGGCGTCATCAACATCGTCACCGGCTATGGCGAGACGGCGGGCGCCGCACTCGCCGCCCACCCGGATGTCGACAAGATCGCCTTCACCGGCTCAACCGAGGTAGGCAAGAAGATCATCGCTGCCTCGATCGGCAACCTCAAGCGCGTCACCCTCGAGCTCGGCGGCAAGTCACCGATGGTGGTGTTCCCCGATGCCGACCTGGAGAAAGTCATTCCGGGCGTGACGCGCGGTGCCTTCTTCCTCAACGGCCAGAACTGCATGGCGGGCACGCGCCTGTTCGTGCACAAGGATATTTTCGACACGGTGGTCGAACGGGTTGCGCAGATGGCTGGCCAGTTCCGGATCGGTCATGGTTTGAGCCCGGACAGCGATCTTGGTCCGCTGATCTCGGCCGAGCAGCGTGAACGGGTCATGGGCTACGTCAATGCCGGCAAGAAGTCCGGCGCAGAACTGGTCTGTGGTGGTGATGTACTGCCGGGCCGCGGCTTCTTCATGAAACCCACCCTGTTCAGCCGGACCACCATGGACATGAGCATTGCCCGCGAGGAGATCTTCGGGCCGGTGCTGTGCGTGCAGGCCTTCAGCGACTCGAACCTGCAGGCTGTGGCTGACGAAGCCAATCGCAGCATCTACGGACTTTCCGGCAGCGTCTGGACGCAGGACATTTCGGTCGCGCACCGGATGGCCGCACTGATCGATGCCGGGCAGGTCAGCATCAACTGCCACGCGGCGGTGGATCCGGCCATTCCCTTCGGTGGCAACCGGCAGTCCGGCTGGGGCCGCGAATTCGGCCGTGAGGGGCTCGACGCCTATCTGAAGACCAAGGCGACCACGGTTATCTACTGAGCGTTACCCGGTCGCCTGCTACCAGGCGACCGGTTCCCCAAAGCGGTCCAGGCAGAGTCCGCTGTGCTCGGCAGTCAGGCTGTCGAACACACGCTGCTGTTCACGCACGCTGTCGACCGGGTCGATGGGTGCGGTCGCGCCGCCCAGATCGGTCTGGCACCAGCCCGGCGCCATCGATATCACAATCAGGTCGCGCCACTCGTTGGCGATGCCCTTGGTGAGCATGTTCAGTCCGGCCTTGCTGGTGCGATAGGCATGTGAGCCACCGAGCGTGTTGTTGCTGATCGAACCGAGATCGCTGGTCATCATCACCACCACGTGCCGCTGGCCCGCACGCACGTTCGGTGCCAGCGCGACGGTGATGCGGAACGGTGCCAGCAGGTTGATTTCGAGTATCTCGCGCCAGATCGCATAGTCCATGCTCGCCAGGCTCTGGTACACCATGCCCTCCGGTGCACCGAGGGGACCGTAGGTCCCGGCATTGTTCAGCAGGATGTCGATGGGCGTGCCGTTCAGCTCCCTGACCAGTTCCTTGACGCTGCCTTCACTGGTGACATCCAGGTGCAGAAGCTGGACCCGGGCCGGGAAAGCCTGCTGCAGGGCGCGCAGCTCAGCCGCGCTGTCCGGATTGCGGGCACAGGCCAGCACCCGCCAGCCGCGCTCGGCAAACTGGCGACTGTGTTCAAGCCCGAGACCCCGATTGGCGCCGGTGATGAGAACGGTTCCTGACATGCCCGAAAGTCTAATCCCTTGTGCCTGCAAAATGACCCGGCATGACTTGGCAATCGCAGCGGCAGTGACTAACATCGTCCGCCTGCCGGTCAGACCAGGGATACCAACACGCGATGACCTCCACACGCCCCATACGTGCCTTGCTGCGCGGCCTGGAAGTACTGCATGTACTCAACCAGCGGAATGGCGCCACCGTGTCGGAGGTGGCCACAGCGATCGAGCTGCCACGGACCACGACCTATCGCATTCTCGAAACCCTGTGCAATGCCGGCTACGCCTACCGTGCAGCCAGCGATGAACGCTATCGCCTGACCATCATGGTGCGCGGCCTCTCCGATGGTTTCGACGACGAGGCCTGGGTCACGCAGATTGCGCGTCCCTACATGTACGAACTCTGCACCGAACTGGTCTGGCCGATTGCGATCGCAACCCTTTCCGGTTCGACGATGCTGGTCCGCCAGACCACCGATCACCGCAGCCCGCTGGCGGTCGAGAAGCGCGGCCCCGGTTTCCGCGTGGCGATTCTCACCTCCGCGTCCGGGCTCTGCTATCTGGCGCATTGCCCGCCTGAACAGCAGGAAGCCCTGCTCGACCTGCTCATGCGACCCAAGCGCGGTGAAGAACAGCAGACCAGCCGGAAGAAGACCGCTGAACTGCTGGCCGACACCCGCAAGCGCGGCTATTCCGTGTGGCGGCGTCCGCGCCGCATTTCCGATGAACTGAGTTTCTCGGTGCCGATACTGGCCAAAGATCGCCTGCTCGCTTCGCTGACCATCCGGTTTTCGAGCACTGCGGTACCGGAGGCGGATGCGATCCAGCGTTTCATTCCGAAGATGAAAGCAGTGGCGCAGCGGATCGGCAACGACTTCCTGACCCAGAACGAGCATCAGGCCCTGGCGATTGCTGCCGACGCACCCGGCACCGCCGGCAGCGGTATTTAGACAGCTCCACAAACGCAAAGGGCCGGTACACCACCACGGTGTACCAGCCCCTGCTGACTCAACGACCGCCTCAGGCGACCTTGCTGCCTGCCTTCTTCGACTTCTTCACCGCTGTTTTTCCCGGCACGAAGCGCGCCTGGAACACCGGCTGTCTGGGCGCTTCCAGACCGGTTTCCTTCATGCAGGCCTTCTTCAGCTCCGGAATCGTGCCACCGAAGTCGAAGAGCTTGGGCTTGCCGCGCTTCTTCGACAGCTTGGCCCGCAACGCCAGCGTCGCCTTCTCGTCCACGCTG
>JAUPLK010000134.1 GCA_030836925.1 Pseudomonadota bacterium | reverse complement strand
GCAGACTTGCACGAGTACTACGAGAAGGCCGTGCAGTGTGCCGAATCTGAATGCGAGTTCGTGGTGGACACGTTCCGGCAGATCCGCGGCCGGTCGCCGCAGAGTCTGCGTGAGGATTTCTGTGGCACGGCCAGCGTGGCCTGCCAGTGGGTGAGCCTGGGGCGTTCGATGCGTGCCACGGGCGTGGACCTCGATGCTGCGGTCCTGGACTGGGGGCGCCGGCGCAATGTGGCCCGGCTCAAGCCCTCGGAGCAGGCACGACTTGAACTGCTGCAGGCCGACGTCACCAGGGTCCGGGCCACGGGTTTTGATGCGGTTGCGGCCTTCAATTTCAGCTACTGGATCTTCAAGACGCGGGCCCAGATGCTGCAGTATTTCCGTCGCGTGCGGCGCTCGCTCGTGAAGGACGGAATCTTTTTTCTGGATGCCTACGGCGGATACGATGCCTATCGCGAACTGCGTGAAACGACCGCGCATCGCGGCTTCACCTATGTCTGGCACCAGGAAAAATACTATCCGGTCACTTCCGAAGTGCTGTGCCACATCGGCTTCCGCTTTGCGGACGGTTCGCGGATAGACAAGGCCTTCACTTATGACTGGCGCCTGTGGTCCTTGCCGGAACTCACGGAACTGCTGACCGAGGCCGGCTTCACCAGGACTACCGTCTGGTGGGAGGGCACCGCCAAAGACGGTCGTGGCAATGGCGAGTTCAGCCCGGAAACCAGGGGTGAGGCCGATGCCGGCTGGGTGGCTTACCTGGTCGCCGAGTGCTGATGGCTCTGGTCGCCGGTCCGGACACTGTCCAGGCCGGGCATGTCATGGCATATACTCATCGCTGCGGTTTGACATATTGCGTGCCGGGTGACCTGTGAGCGCAGCTGCCGAAAACAAGCTTTCAATCCTGTTTGCAGACGTGGTCGGCAGCACGCAACTCTATGAAAATCTCGGCGATGAGCGCGCCCGGGAGACGGTTCAGCAGTGCCTGCGGGTGATGAAGCAGGCGACCGAGAACTTCGGCGGTACGGTCATCAAGACCATGGGCGACGAAGTCATGTCGACTTTTCCGTCCGCTGACGATGCCCTCAATGCGGCCAACCAGATGCAGCAGCGCATTACCAACAGCATGCGTGTCGATGCGCTGGGCACGCATGTTGCCATCCGCATCGGCTGCCACTACGGGGCGGTTCAGCTCGAGGAGCGGGATATCTCCGGTGTCGCCGTCCACACCGCCAACAGCATGACCTCGCAGGCGAAGTCCGGCCAGATCCTCATCACCAGTGCGGTGGTGGACCAGTTGAGCCCGCAGTGGAAGGCGCTGGTTCGCCAAATCGACGTGTCCACCCCCAAGGGGCAATCAGACGAGGTCGCGGTATTCGAGGTGTTGTGGCAGCCGGAAGAGGCCACCAACATGCTGCCCTCGATCGACCCGGCGCAACGGGTGCCGGCCGGAAATGCGCGTCTGTATCTGCGTTTTCGTGGCCAGGAAGTGATCGTTGGCGACCAGGGCAAGGTGACGGTAACCATGGGCCGTGCCGATGAAAACGACGTGGTCATCAAGGGCAACCTGATATCGCGGATACATGCGCGTGTCGATGCGGCGCGCAATCGATTTGTGCTCGTCGACGAAAGCACCAACGGCACCTTCATCCAGCAGGATGGCAAGGAGGAGATCTACCTGCGCCGCGACAGTGCGGTGCTGACTGGCAGCGGCGTGATCAGCATGGGTCGCGTTGCAGCCCGCGGTACACCGCTTGCCATCGAGTACAGCGTGGAAAGCTGAGAGTGCAGGCGGGCCGCAAGGCCCGCCTGCCGAAACGTATTGCGCTCAGCCGAGGTCTTTGACGACGCGGCGGTGTTCGTCCAGCAGTTCTGCCGGCAGCCGCTCGCCGAATTCCTGCAGATAAGTCGCGACGGATGCCATCTCTGCCCGCCATTGTCCGGCATCGACTTTCAGCAGGGCATCCAGCGCGCCCGGCTTGAGATCCACCCCTCGGCTGTCGATGTCGGTGCTGTGGGGCAGGAATCCGATCGGTGTCTCACGCGCACCGACTTTGGCTGCGCAGCGTTCGGTGATCCACTGGATGACGCGCAGGTTGTCACCGAAGCCCGGCCACAGGAAATGTCCGCTGTCATCCTGGCGGAACCAGTTCACGTGGAATACCGCCGGCAGCTTTTTGGCGCGCTTCTCGAAGCTCAGCCAGTGATTCCAGTAATCACCGAAGTTGTAACCGCAGAAGGGTTTCATGGCCATCGGATCGCGGCGGGTCACGCCGACTGTGCCGGTGGCCGCCGCAGTTGTCTCGGAGGCCACGCCGGCACCCATCAATACGCCGTGGCGCCAGCTTTTTGCCTGATAGACCAGCGGCGCCAGTTCGCGGCGACGACCGCCGAAGACGATGGCGCTGATGGGTACACCCCTCGGGTCGTCGGCGAGCGGCGAGTAACTGGAGCCTTGCCGGGCGGAGACCGTAAAACGTGAATTGGGATGGGCGGCAGGACCGTTCTTTGCGTCATGGGGGCGTCCCTGCCAGTCGATGGCGGGCTGGCCATCGCCTTTGCCTTCCCACCAGGGTTCGCCGTCTGCCGTCAGGGCGACATTGGTGAAGATCGTATCGTGCCGGATCATGTCGTAGGCGTTGCGATTGGTGGCCGGACCGGTGCCCGGCACCACGCCGAAGTAGCCGGCTTCCGGGTTGATCGCGCGCAACTGGCCTTCGTCGTCCAGATGCAGCCAGGCAATGTCATCGCCCAGCGTGCGCACCTTCCAGCCGGCCATGGACTCGGGCGGGATGAGCATTGCGAGGTTGGTCTTGCCGCATGCCGAGGGGAAGGCTGCACCGATATAGAAACGTTCACCGGCCGGATTCTCGATTTCGACCAGCAGCATGTGTTCGGCGAGCCAGCCTTCCTGGCGGGCCTGCCAGCTGGCGATACGCAGCGCGTGGCACTTTTTGCCCAGCAGAGCATTGCCGCCGTAGCCGGAGCCGATGCTCTGGATCAGGAGTTCCTCGGGAAAATGCATGATGAAGCGGCGATCGGGATTGAGGTCGCCAGTGGAGTGCAGTCCCCGCACGAACTTGCCCTCGCGCTCGATGCGAGCCAGAGCGGCACTGCCCATGCGCGTCATGAGCTTCATGTTGGCGGCGACGTAGGCGCTGTCGGTGATCTCGACACCGCAGCGCGAATAGGGCGAGTCGATCGGTCCCATGCAGTAGGGGATCACGTACAGGGTGCGGCCCTGCATCGTGCCGGCAAACAGCTCATCCATCTTCTGATGGGCCTGAGTCGGGGCCATCCAGTTGTTGTTGGGTCCGGCCGCGTCACGATCATTGGTGCAGACGAAGGTCAGGTGTTCGACACGCGCCACATCGGAGGGATTGGAGCGGTGCAGATAGCAGTTCGGGTAGGTTTTCTGGTTGAGGGCGATGAGATCGCCGCTCTTCTGCATCTCTGCGACCAGGCCCTGATATTCAGCGTCCGAGCCATCGCACCAGTGAATTCGTGCCGGTTTCGTCAGGGCAGCAACGGCGTCGACCCAGTCGCGCAAGTCCGCATTACTTGTAGTCATCGAATATCCTTGATTATTGTGAAGTGATCGCGCCCGCAGGCAGTGTTGCGGGCGCGATTGGGGGGCGATTATACAGATCAGGGATCGCCTATACTGATCCGGCTGCCGACCCGGCTGCCGGTCTGCCTGCATGTCTGGCTGCATCCTCCGGGCGACCCGGATTTTTTCTCGTATGGCTGGTTGAAAGACTGACGGTGAAGCACGCGGATTTCTGCTGTCTGGCTGTCGAGACGGCCACTGACTTTCCCAGCCTCGCACTGGTCCGTGGATCGCAGCGCGCCGTGCGCGCGGCCGAAGGCCTGCAGACGCCTTCACGGGCCATCTACAGCTGGGTGCAGGAACTGATCGACGAGACCGGCATTCGCCTGGACCAGCTGGATTGTCTGGCCTTTGGCGCCGGTCCCGGCAGTTTCACCGGCGTGCGGGTCGCTGCGGCCCTGGTGCAGGCGCTCGGTTTTGCCCGGCAACTGCCCGTAGTGCCGGTATCGACGCTGGCGGCACTGGCAATGGGCGGGTTTCGTGCTTCGCCGGCACAGCCGGTGGCCTGTTGCCTGGATGCGCGGATGGGGCAGGTCTACTTTGCAGTTTATGCGCCCGATGACGAGCTGGGTGTGCGGGTCCTGCGGGAAGATGTGCTGCTGCAGCCGGAGGAAGTCAGCTGTGCGGGTCTGTCCTCGTGTTTTGCTGCGGGACCGGGCTGGCTGGCCTACCCGGGCCTGCGCGACCGGTTTGCCGGCGTGATGACGGGCCTTGATGCCGGGTTGCGTCCATCCGCTACCGATGTTGCCACACTGGCCCATGCAAAATTCCTGCGTGGCCAGACCGTCGTACCGGCGCTTGCATTGCCGAATTACCTGCGTGACCGGGTAACATCTTTTTCCGGACAGCCAGCATGATCGGTCCCATGAATATTCTTGCCACCGTGCGCGGCGCGAATGCAGCCGGATTTCTGGTCTGCTGTGCGCTGATCGGCTATGCGCTCTATGCCCAGTACGTTCTGGGTCTCGACCCCTGTCCGCTGTGCATCTTCCAGCGCGTCGCGCTGATCGGCCTCGGGCTCATGTTCCTGATCGCGGCCGTATTTCCCGCGGGCCCGGTGTTGCGGAAGTTCCATGCCATCCTCATCGGTCTGATGGCGCTGGCGGGCAGCGGTGTGGCGGCTCGTCAGCTCTGGCTGCAGGCCCTGCCGCCGGAGCGGGTTCCAGCCTGTGGTCCGGGCCTCGACTTCATGCTCGAGGCTTTCCCGGTCGGTGAGGTGCTGATGACAGTCCTGTCGGGTTCGGGCGAGTGTGCAAAGGTGGACTGGACCCTGCTGGGGCTGAGCATGCCGGGATGGGTGCTGCTTGCCCTGACCGGGCTCGGTATCTTTGGTGTCCTGCTGAACTGGCGTGGCAAAGGCTGGCGCATCGGCCGGCACTGAAGTCTTTCTGTCGCTCAGGGCTGCCCGAGCAGCCGGTCGATGATGTCCCGGTACACGTCGCGCATTTTGCCGATATCGGCAACCGGTATCTGTTCGTTCGGCTTGTGAATCGTGGCATTCACGGCACCAAACTCGACGACATGAGTACCGCTCGGTGCGATGAACCGGCCGTCCGAGGTGCCACCACCGGTCGACAGTGTCGGCGTGATCCCGGTGACCCTGGTCACGGCTGCGCTGACCGCAGTGGTGAGTTGTCCCGGCGGCGTCAGAAAGGGCTCGCCCGACAGATGCCAGTCCAGCGTGTAATTCATGCCGGAGTCCCTGAACAGCTTTTCCACGTGTGCACTGAGACGCTGGTG
>JAUPLK010000133.1 GCA_030836925.1 Pseudomonadota bacterium | reverse complement strand
GGCAGCGTCACCTGTCCGCGTTCGCGTACCGCCAGGCTGGTTGCTCGCATGTGACCACCTCATGAATGCGAAATCATACTTTCAGAAATCCTAGCGTATCGACAAGCTGCTGCCAAGGAATCGCTCAGTACCGCCCGGGATACGAAAGTGAACTGAGCAGCGTTTCCCGGTTTACGCGCGTGGTTACTGGCGCGACGAACACGCGATAGGCCGCCGCCGCGCGCAGCAGGTCGCCGCCGAGCAGCCGGAAGCCGAGGTCGGTGGACAGCCAGGGTGGACCGCCATGCCCGAGGTAGGCCCGGTGTCCCGACCAGCGGTAGTCTGCCGCATCCCGCACGAGGCCCGCCCGCAGTGGATTGAGGTGGATGTAGCGGATCAGCTGCAGCAGGTAGGCGTCAGCATCCACGCGGAAGGGCGGATCCGGTGGCGCGAAGACCGACCCCACGGGTTCGGGCCCGTGCTGGCGGTACAGGCTGTAACGTCCCGCGAGCTCATCCTGAAACGCGACTATCAATTCGGGCGCCATCTCCACGGCCAGGTGGAGGTGATTGGTCATCCAGCAGTAGGCATGGACCCGGGCCCCGGCGTCCTGCAGCAGCTGGCCGATGATCGTGTCGAGCGCCTGATAGTCGGCAGCGCCATGGAAGAGAGCCTGACCCTCCTGGCCACGCAGTGCCAAATGATGAATGGCACCCTGCAGCCGCAGGCGTGAGGGCGGTTCCGCATGCATGCCGCCATCCTGGGGGCTTACCGAGCGCGAGTCAGCTCATCTATCGGGTCAAATCGCCGGGATATGCAGTCAGTGCCTCCCATGACGCAAGTCCGGCCTGCGTCGGCTACAATCCGCGCCCCTTTCCGGATACCCCTCCCGTGATCAGCACCAGCAACCTGTCCATCCAGTTCGGCGCCAAACCCCTGTTCGAGAACGTCTCCGTCAGCTTCGGCAACGGCAATCGCTATGGCCTGATCGGCGCGAACGGCTCGGGAAAGTCGACCCTCATGAAAATCCTGAGCGGCGAGCTGGCACCGTCGGCCGGCAGCGTCTCCAGCGATGCGCATGTACGCATCGGTCAGTTGCGCCAGAACCAGTTCGCCTATGAGCAGTTCTCGGTGCTCGATACCGTGATCATGGGTCACGAGCGGCTGTGGCAGGTCAAGCAGGAGCGTGAGCGCATTTACGCTCTGCCCGAAATGACCGAAGCCGACGGCCTGCGGGTCGCGGACCTGGAGGTCGAGTTCGCCGAGCTTGATGGTTACACGGCCGAGTCACGTGCGGGCGAACTGCTGCTCGGTGTCGGGATTCCGCTCGAACAGCACACCGGTTTGATGAGTGCTGTTCCGCCTGGACTCAAGCTCCGTGTGCTGCTGATCCAGGCGCTGTTTTCCGATCCCGATGTGCTGCTGCTCGACGAGCCCACCAACAATCTGGATATCAACACCATTCGCTGGCTGGAAGGCGTGCTCATCGAGAGCAAGTCGACGATGGTCATCATTTCGCATGACCGGCATTTCCTGAACACCGTCTGCACGCACATGGCGGACCTCGACTATGGCGAGCTGCGCGTATTCCCGGGCAACTACGACGAGTACATGACGGCAGCCACGCAGGCGCGCGAGCGCATGATGGCCGACAACGCGAAGAAGAAGGCCCAGATCGCCGACCTGCAGGCCTTCGTCAGCCGCTTTTCGGCCAATGCGTCCAAGGCGCGTCAGGCCACATCCAGGGCCAGGCAGCTGGACAAGATCAAGCTCGATGACATCAAGCCCTCGAGTCGCGTCAGTCCCTTCATCCGCTTCGAGCAGGAAAAGCCGCTGCGGCGGCTGGCGCTCGAGGCCAGCAAGCTCGGCAAGGGCTTTGACGATGGCCCGCTGTTCAGCGGGCTTGATATTGCCATCGAAGCCGGTGAGCGCGTGGCGATCATCGGCCCGAACGGCATCGGCAAGACCACGCTGGCACGTTGCCTGGCTGGCGATCTGCAGCCCGACCATGGCCAGATCAAGTGGGCAGAAAACGCCCGGATCGGCTACTTCCCGCAGGACCATGCCGCAGACTTTGCCGTCGACATGTCCCTGTTCGAGTGGATCACGCAGTGGCAGCAGAAGGGCGACAGCGAACAACTCCTGCGTGGCACGCTGGGCCGCATGCTGTTCTCGAAAGACGAAAGCGCCAAGTCGGTGAAGGTCATTTCGGGTGGCGAGGAGGGCCGTTTGCTGCTCGGCAAGCTGATCCTGCAGAAACCCAACGTGATGATCATGGACGAGCCCACCAATCACCTGGACATGGAGTCCATCGAGGCGCTCAATCTCGCGCTGGAGAACTATCCCGGTACGCTGATCTTCATCAGCCACGACCGCAGTTTCGTCGCTTCGCTGGCCACGCGGATCATCGAACTCGGCCCGCAGGGCGTGGTTGATTTCAGCGGCAACTACGAAGACTACCTGCTGCAGCAGACCAGCGGCCGCGGCACTCGCATGGCATCCTGAGCAATGTGAGAAATGGGGTCGAGAAATGGGTCAGACCCCATTTTCCGGTCAGGGACGACATCCGTACTTCCCGATGTGCCGTGATCCGGATGGTCTGCGCGGTCCCTGCTGAAGTATCATTGCGCGCCGTCCGGGTGCCGCAATTGCGCGTTTCCCGCGATTTATCCATGTCCGAGACTTGTTCAGGGCTCTTGCCGAGGTTGCCATGTCCTTGACTATTGGGATTCCACGCGAACTTTTTGCGGGTGAAAAGCGCGTCGCCAGCGTTCCGGATGTCGTCGAGAAACTGATCAAGCTCGGTTTCGCGGTCCGCGTCGAGGCCGATGCCGGTGCGGCTGCAAATTTCAGTGACGAGGTCTATCAGTCCGCCGGCGCGACCATTGCCGGCAGCGCCGCCGAGCTGTGGGCCGGTTCCGACCTGGTCTTCAAGGTGCGTGCGCCCACCGCCGAAGAGATCGCCCTGATGAAGCCCGGCACGACGCTGATCAGCTTCATCTGGCCGGCACAGAATCCCGAACTCTTGCAGCAACTCGCCGCGCGCAAGGTCACGGTGCTGGCCATGGACTGCCTGCCACGCACACTCTCGCGCGCGCAGAAGATGGATTCGCTGACCTCCATGGCGAGCATCAGCGGCTACCGCGCAGTCATCGAGGCGGCCAACGCCTTCGGTCGTTTTTTCAACGGTCAAATAACCGCCGCAGGCAAGATTCCGCCCGCCAAGGTCTTCGTGGCCGGCGCGGGTGTGGCAGGCCTCGCTGCCATCGGCACTGCGGCCAACCTGGGTGCCATGGTGCGGGCCAACGACACCCGTGCCGAAGTGGCCGATCAGGTGGTCTCTCTCGGCGGTGAGTTCGTCAAGGTTGAATACGAGGAAGAAGGCTCGGGCGGTGGCGGCTACGCCAAGGTCATGAGCGAGGGCTTCCAGCAGGCGCAGCGCGAGATGTATGCACGCCAGGCAAAAGAAGTCGACATCATCATCACGACGGCGCTGATTCCGGGCAAGCCGGCCCCGCGGCTCATCACGGCCGAGATGGTCAGGAGCATGAAGCCAGGCAGCGTGATCGTCGACATGGCTGGCGAGCAGGGCGGCAACTGCGAACTGACCGTGCCGGGCGAGAGCGTGGTGCGCCACGGCGTCACCATCATCGGTTACACCGATTTGCCGAGCCGGCTTGCGAAGCAGGCCTCGACGCTGTACGCCACGAACCTGCTGCGGCTTACCGAGGAACTGTGCAAGACCAAAGACGGCCAGATCAACGTCAACTTCGAGGATGAGGCCATCCGCGGCCTGACCGTCATCAAGGCCGGCGAGATCACCTGGCCGCCACCGCCGCCGAAGGTCGTGGCTGCACCGCCGCCCAAGCCGTCTGCAGCAACGCCGGCGCCCGCCAAAAAGTCCGCGCATGGCCACGGCGAAAGCGAGCCGATGGCCGGCGGCAGCCTTGCGGCGATTTTCGGTGTCGGCGCCGTGCTGTTCTGGCTGGTCGGTGCCTTTGCACCGGCTTCCTTCCTGTCGCACTTCACGGTGTTCGTGCTGGCCTGCTTCATCGGCTACATGGTGATCTGGAACGTCAAGCCCTCGCTGCATACGCCGTTGATGAGCGTGACCAACGCGATATCGAGCATCATCGCCGTCGGTGCGCTGGTGCAGGTCGCACCGCCGCTGAGCGGGGCTGCGGAGGGCCGTCCGTCCGCGCTGATACTCGGGCTTGCCGTCGTGGCACTCACGCTCACGGCAGTCAACATGTTCGGCGGATTCGCCGTTACCCGCCGCATGCTGGCGATGTTCCGCAAATAAGAGGTCTCCGGCATGTCCGCAAGTCTCGCTACAGTTGCCTATATCGGCGCCACGATTCTCTTCATCCTGAGTCTCGGCGGCCTGTCCAATCCGGAGACGGCCCGTCGCGGCAATCTCTACGGCATCGTCGGCATGACGCTCGCCGTGCTGGCGACGGTGTTCGGGCCGCGCGTCACCATGGCCGGTGTGCCGTGGATCATCGGCGCCATGCTGGTCGGTGGCAGCATCGGTCTGTATGCCGCGCGCAAGGTACAGATGACGCAGATGCCGGAACTCGTTGCGCTGATGCACAGCCTGGTCGGTCTTGCGGCCTGCCTGGTCGGTTTCGCGAGTTATGTCGATACCTCGATCGAGTTCAGCGGCGCCGAGAAGGCCATCCACGAGATCGAGATCTACCTGGGTATCCTGATCGGTGCGGTGACCTTCTCGGGTTCCGTGATCGCCTTCGGCAAGCTGTCCGGCAAGATCGGCGGCAAGCCACTGCTGCTGCCGGCACGTCACTGGCTGAACCTCATCGCACTGCTGGTGGTGATCTACTTCGGTTACGCCTTCCTGCAGGCCCACGACATCGGTGCCGGCATGACGCCGTTGCTGGTGATGACCGTGATCGCGCTGCTGTTCGGCATCCATATGGTCATGGCGATCGGCGGTGCCGACATGCCGGTGGTCGTCTCCATGCTTAACAGCTATTCGGGATGGGCAGCTGCGGCGACCGGCTTCATGCTGTCCAACGACCTGCTGATCGTCACCGGCGCGCTGGTCGGTTCTTCCGGCGCAATTCTGTCCTACATCATGTGCCGGGCGATGAACCGCAACTTCGTCAGCGTCATCGCCGGTGGCTTCGGCACGGGCGAGGGTGCTGCGCCCGCGGCGGGCGGTACGCAGCCGGCCGGTGAAGTCACGGCGGTCAGCGCGGCTGAGACGGCCGAACTGCTGGGCGCTGCCAAAAGCGTCATCATCATTCCCGGCTATGGCATGGCTGTCGCCCAGGCGCAGCACACGGTTTACGAGATCACGAAGTTCCTGCGCGCCAAGGGCGTGAACGTGCGTTTCGGCATACACCCGGTGGCC
>JAUPLK010000132.1 GCA_030836925.1 Pseudomonadota bacterium | reverse complement strand
CAGGCCGTCGCTGACGATACCGATCCAGCACCGGGTAGTAACTCGAACTTTGCCGATTTCGGACTTCCAGTTGTAGCCAACGGTGCTGTTCTGTTCCCCGCAAGCCTTGCCGGCACCTCGCAATTCTCGGGTGTCTATCGGTTTAGCGGCGGAAACCTGACGACAGTGGTCGACAGCTCTGCTCCCTTGCCTGAGCTTGCGGAGATTTTGCCGCTCAGCTATGTGGCGGCAAGAGGAAGTGGACTATTTGTTCAGAGCATCGACGAAGGATACATTGTACGGCTCACACCGGTACCATCAGGCGCCATTGCTTTACGTGGTGATCCGGCACCGGGCGGCGGGACTATCGGTGGATTCCATCGTGCATCCACCGACGGAACTGAGGTCAGCTTTATTACAAGTATGGGCCTTCCCGGCAGTTCGACCACAAGCCTGGTCGTGAGCGACGCTGGAGCGCTCTCCGTCATTGCAACCCCGGGAACGCCACTTCCCAATGGCCAACTAGAAGAGCTAACCCCCAACCGGATTCACAGCCACGGCGGGGGAGGAGACGTGGCCTTTATCGGCAAACCTGTCGGCCTGCCCGACTCCCTGTATGTCTGGAAAAGCGGGCAGATTCGTCTCGTTGTCGAGGGAACGGAGAGGGGCAGTGGCGGAGCACGACCTTTTGACGACTTTGCCTCCGTGGCCGTCTCGGAGGACGGCGATCTGGCATTTGTGGGGTACTCGGGACTGTATGTTCAATCTGGCGACCAGCGACAGGAGGTCATGAATACTGCAACTCAGATCAATGGCCGCCGAGTCCGCGGAATTTACCTGGGGCCCTCAGGAATCTCGAACAACGTGGTCACCGTAAAGGTGCTCCTGGACGGGGACGAGGAAGTTATCGTTCGAATCCCATATACGGTCTCACAGGCGAGTGCCGGCAGTGGTGGCGGCGGTGGTGGTGGTGGCGTTGATCCTTGGACTCTCGTGTTGCTGGCGAGCGCGTTCATACCATTATGGCGGCGATCTCGACGGACTCGGCGGTTCGATTGAAGTACTGGCGCAAGGCGACGGCGGAGCGTTCCTGATGCACGATCTCTCTGCCGAGGTTAGTGCGCTTCCAGCGGACGCCGTTGCGGATGACGCGCGTGCCACCGCGTTGCGGCTCGAGCAGCGTGAGGTGTTTTCGGTGCGACGCGAACTGCTGGTCGCGCTGTACTTGGGCGTGGCCACGTTGGTCGGCGGTGTTGGCCTGCTGGTCAAGGCCAACCTCGATCGAATTGGTCCGATGGCCCTGCTCACCGGCATCCTCGTGGCATCGGCCCTGTGTTACGCCGTTGCGCTGCGTGCCCGGATGGCGGGCCGGGAGCGTTCGCTGGGTGAGGACTACGTTCTGCTGCTCGGCGCGCTGCTGTTCAGTGTCAGCGTGGTTTACGTCGAAGTGCAGTTCCATGTATTTGGCGCCAGCTGGTCGCGGCATCTGCTGCTGCTAGCCGTGTGGCATGTCGCCACGGCCTACTATTTCCTCTCGCGCCTGGTGTTGTCGGTTGCGCTGACGGCCTTCGCGGCGTGGGTTGGCGTGGAGACGCGACTCGGTACGGTGGTGGATCCGTTGTATCCCTACTTCGGCGCAGGCCCGCGCAGCCTGTTCTGCGCGCTGGTGTTCTTTCTCGGTAGTCGGTACCACCCGGTCGAGGGTCAGGAAGCGGGCGGTGGTTTTCGCGACGTCTACCTGCAGTTTGCCGCCAACTTCGGCTTCTGGGGCGCCCTGGCGCTGGGTGGTGACGACGCCACGCGCTGGATCGGTGCGCTGCTGCTGTTGGCCCTTGCGGCGATCGTCGGGCGATTTGGCCTGCGTGAGAGACGCCAGAGCTTTCTGCTCTATGCCGTGGGCTACAGCACCATCGGGTTGATCTGGCTGGAGGTGCTGGTGGTGCGCGACTCGGTGCTGGTCTCGTGGCTGGGCCTGTTCACGGTGGCCGGTGCAATGGCGTTGCTCCTGAATCTGCGCGCACGACTCAAGGAGTCGGCAGCATGATGTTTGCCCGTCCCACCATCAGTGAGGAACGCTGGCTGGTGCTGGCTGATCGATACGCTGCCCTGCATGGGGCGGTGGCCCAGTCCGGCAATGGTGGCGGATGGAAGACCGGCACATGGCTGGCGCGCTGCCTCGGGTTCGTGCTGGGCATCGTGGGTACGGCCATGTTCGCCGGCGTGCTGTCACAGGCGCCAGCGCCATGGCTGGTGGGTGGCGTGATGCTGGTGGTGGCGGCCGAATGGATGGTGGCACAGCGCCGCGTACTTCGCTCCGGCGTGGAGGAAGCCCTGTATCTCTGCGGCGCCATCGCCATTGTCGTGCAGGTGCTCATCTGGAACTCCCGTGGCGGCAACGAGTGGATCGGGGCTGCGCTCATTTCCACGGCTGTGCTGCTTGCGGGATGGCGGTTGCTCAATCCGCTGCTGACCACGCTCGCTGCGATCGGTTTCTCGCTGGCCATCGCCTTCGTCGATGGCCGCCTGGTCGGCGTCAACATGAACACCCTCTGGGCCGGAGTGGCCTGCGCCTTGCTCGCGATCGCGGCACTGGCAGCAGGCAGCCGTGAGTACCAGCGTCCCTTCCATGACCGCATGCTCGACGGGTTCGTGATCGTGATGCCATGGCTCGGCTATGGCTGGCTGGTGGAGTACAGCGGCAGCGGAACCGCCATCACGCACGGCATCGCGCTGGCCGTGGCGCTGGGTTTTCTCGCCGCCAACATCACCGTGGGCGTGATACGCCGCCAGCATGCGCCGCTGATCGGCGCGCTGGGCAACATGGTCTGCGCGGCGTATTCGCTGCACCGCCTGCTGCCCTGGCCCACGCACTGGCAAATGGTAGCGGGCGGAGCGGTGTTGCTCGCAGCGGCGATCGTGCTGGACCGTCAGCTGCACCGGCGAACGCAGGGCATCACGTCGGCGGCCATCGAGGAGCCCGCCGGGCTGGATTTGGTGCAGGTGGTTGGCACGGCGCATCTCGCGCCGGCGCCGAGCACGCCGCCACCAGTCGGGGTTCAGGGGCAGGGCGGCGAGTTCGGTGGTGGCGGAGCGAGCGGACGGTTCTGAACCGGCTTACTGCACCGGCCGTGCCAGATCCCAGAACAGCCAGCCATTGGCGGCAGGGCCGAGCAGGTGCTGCCGAAACTGCGCTGAAAAAAAGGGGCCAGAGCCTGTGGCTCTGACCCCTTTCACCCTTTCATTTCCGGCCGGTGACAGCCGTCGCCGTGCTAAATCTCAGTAGTTGACCTTGAAGCTCAGCATGTACTCGGCCGGTGGCAGCGGCGTACGGATATTGGTGAAGTTGTTGGCGAAGATGCCCGACACGTTGTCTTCTTCGTCGGTGATGTTCTTGCCACTCAGGATGACCTGCCAGTGCTGGTCGTCGGCACCAAAGCCGATGAAGCCATTCAGCCGCGTATAGCTTTCGATCTCGATGAGGTTGCGGGCCTCGCTGTAGTAGTCGTCTGAATGGTAGATGTCCAGGCCGTAGAAGAAGGCGAGGCTGTTCTCCAGCGGAATGGTGTAGTCAAAGCCGATCTTGCCCTGCCATTTCGGGTTGGAGGGCAGTTCGTCGGTCGGTGTTGCGCAGGGGGGCGTCGGGTCGTCCACGCAGGAGTCACCCAGGCCACCCGGCGGTGACAGCGGGCTCACCGAACCGAAGTCGCTTTCCTGGATGCCGAGGTTGGCGTAGACGTTCAGGTCATCGATCGGCGCCCAGAGGATCTCGAGTTCAAGGCCATAGACATCCACATCACCGATGTTGTCGATCGGAAAACCGCCGGCAAAGTTCGTGACGACCTGCTGGATATCTTCATACATGGCGTAGAACGCCACCGCGTTGAGGCGCAGACGGTTGTCGAAAAGCTCGGCCTTCCAGCCGGCCTCGATGCTGTCGACAGTCTGCGGGTCGAACGGCGTGCCACCACAGGCCGCGGTGAGGTTGCCGAAGCACAGCGTGCGGTATCCGCCCGACTGGTAGCCCTGGGAGAAACCCAGGTAGACCAGCTGGTCGTCGTTGAGCTGGTAGTTGAGGGACAGCTTGCCGGTGAGTTCGTCCCAGTCATCGTCCAGATCCACCGTGGCGCCGCTGGCCGGCTGGCAGGCCAGCAGGTTCAGCACCGACGGCGTGCTCAGGCAGGTGTCACTGTACTCTTTTTCGTCCTGGGTCCAGCGCAGGCCGCCGGTAAGCGAGAGCGCATCGGTGAACTTGTATGTGCCCTCGGCAAACACCGCGTAGCTGTCTGTCTCGTTCTCGATCTGCTCGGCAAAATTGCCGACAAAGGCACCGGCGTCACCCGCAAATGACTGTGAGCCATCCTCGTTCAGGTAGAACAGGCCGAGCTGCCAGTCGAAACTGTCGCCGAGCCGTCCCAGCAGCTGGAACTCCTGGCTGAACTGGTCGAGGGTCGAGTCGGAGGTGATCAGCAGGCCGGTGGCGCCGGCCACGCCCTGGTTGCCGCCACCGGCCAGATCAAAGCCGAACTGGTCATCGATGTTTGCGTAGCCCGTGATGGACTTCAGGGTGACGCCGCCAAACTCGAAGCTCAGCGCGAGGTTGGTCCCGGCCTGATCCGAACTGCCGTAGTTCACACCTGGTGGATCGAAGTTGGCATAAAAGCCGTCCAATGGTCCGCCTGGAGGAGCCGGATCGAAATTGGCGTTCGTGCCTGCATTGGCAAAGGGTGCATAGGGAACGCCGTTGTAACCATCGTTCTCGAGGTCGACAACCCATGCGGTCAGCACCGCATCGAAATTCCGGGTGCCATACCAGTGCAATTTTGCACGCGCTGCCTTGTTCTTGTACTCGCCGGGATCAGCACCGGTGATCGGGTTGTTCTGCCAGCCTTCATCGCGATTGTCGTAGACTGCGGAGATCGAGGCAGCCAAGGCGCCTTCCTCGATCGGACCGCCGAAGGAGCCGGCAATCTTGGTGGTTTCATAGTTGCCGATGCCCACTGATCCGGTTGCCCAGCTCTCGTCGCCCGGCGTGCGCGTGATGATCTTGACGGCACCGGCGATCGTGTTGCGACCGTACAACGTGCCCTGTGGACCGCGCAGTACCTCGATGCGTTCCACATCCGACAGGTCGAGGTTCACGCTTGCGAGTCGACCGAAATAAACGTCATCGATGTAGATGCCGACCGGCGATTCGGAAAGATTGAAGCCCGGGTTCTGCACGCTGGCACCGCGCGAGTGCACCTGTATGGCCTGTGCGCCGGCCGTCACCGTATAGGTCTGCAGGTTCGGGACGTTCCGGCCGATATCCTTTACGGTGTCGATCTGCCGGGTTCTGATCTGGTTGATGTCGAAGGCGCTGACTGCCAGCGGTACGACCTGCAGGTTCTGTTCACGCCGCTGGGCGGTA
>JAUPLK010000131.1 GCA_030836925.1 Pseudomonadota bacterium | reverse complement strand
CAGCTTTGATCTCACACTGACGGTGGGCGAGCAGGGTGGACAGATCGGACTGATCTTCGAGTACGCCACCGATCTCTTCGCCGCGCAGAGTATCGGGCAGTTCGCCGACTCCTATCTGTGCCTGCTGCAGGGAATCGTCGCGCAGCCGGAACAGGCGGTTTCTCGTTTGCCGCTGCTGGACGCAGGCCGGCGGCAGCAGCTGCTTGCGGACTGGAATCCGCCGGCCTGTGCCGCGGCTTTTTTGCCGGTACATGAAGTGGTGGCGGCAAATGCGAGGCGCTGGCCGGATGCGCCGGCTGTTGCTGCGGGCGGAGCCGTGCTGAGCTACGCGCAACTCGAGACGCGTGCCAACCAGCTTGCGCATCGGCTGCTCGCGCAGGGCCTGCCGGCCGGTGCGCGCATCGGTATCTGCCTGCCGCGTGAGCCGTCCTTGCTGGTCGCGGTGCTGGCCGTACTCAAGGCCGGTGCTGCCTATGTGCCGCTGGATCCGGACTATCCGCCGGCGCGTCTCGCGGTGATGGCTGCCGATGCCGATCTCGCCGCGTTGCTGGTGGATGCCGTCACGCGCGGCTGCTTTGCAGATCAGGATGCGCATCTGCTGCAGATCGATGCCATGCAGGAGGAACTCGGCCGCTGTCCGACCAGCCCGCCAACCGTGCGCGTCGGTGCCGATGACCTCGCCTACCTGCTCTACACCTCGGGTTCGACCGGCAAGCCCAAGGCCGTGAGGGTCACGCACGGCAACCTGGCCAGCGTGCTGCTGGCCTGGCGCGAGCGCTATGCGCTGCAGCCCGGTGAATCGCATCTGCAGATGGCGAGCGCTGCCTTCGATGTCTTTACCGGCGACTGGGTGCGTGCGCTGGGTTCCGGCGGACGACTGGTGCTGTGCCCGCGCGAGACGCTGCTCGAGCCGGCGGCGCTGCTGACCTTGCTGGATCGCGAGCGTATCGCGGTCGCCGAGTTCGTGCCGGCGGTGATCCGGCTGCTGCTCGCACAGCTCGCGACGGAGAACGGCAAGCTGCCGCCCTTGCGTCTGCTGATCGTCGGTTCGGATCAGTGGTTTGCGGCTGAGGCGGCAGTGCTGCGCGAGCGCTGTGTGCCGGGCACCCGCGTGTTCAACTCCTACGGCGTGGCCGAGGCGACCATCGACAGCGCCTGCCTCGAAATCGGCGACGGGCTGCCGGCGGCGGGTCCGGTGCCGATCGGCAGGCCGCTGGCGAACACGCGGCTCTACGTGCTCGATGCGCAGGGCGAGCCGGTGCCGCCCGGCGTGCCGGGCGAGTTGTGCATCGGCGGTGCCGGCGTGGCGCGCGGCTACTTCGGCCAGCCGGCGCAGACCGCGGCGAAATTTTTCGCCGATCCCTTCGCTGCTGCGCCGGGCGCACGCCTGTACCGCAGCGGCGACCGCGCGCGCTGGCGGCACGATGGCAGTCTGGAACTGCTCGGCCGCAGTGATTTCCAGTTCAAGCTGCGCGGCTTCCGCATCGAGCCGGGCGAGGTCGAGGCGCGGCTGCTGGAGCATCCGGCCATCCGCCAGGCCGTCGTCGGGCGGTGCGAAACGGCGAGCGGTGATGCGCGCCTGGTGGCCTGGATCGTGCTCGACGATCCGGCCGTAGTGGTCACGGATCTGCGCCAGCAGCTGCAGGCCAGCCTGCCCGATTACCTGGTGCCGAATGTCTTCGTGACGCTGCCGACCCTGCCGCTGAGTCCAAACGGCAAGATCGACCGGGCGGCATTGCCGGAGCCGCACTGGGAAGTCCCGGCTTTCGGCCCGCTGCCGGTCGGCGCCCGCACGCCGCTCGAGGAGGCGCTCTGTACCCTGTTTGCCGAAGTGCTCGGCCAGCGCAGCATCGGCGTACACGATGACTTCTTCGCCAGCGGCGGCCACTCGCTGCTCGCCACGCAGCTGATCGCGCGCATTCGCGACGTGCTGCAGACCGAGTTGCCGCTGCGGGTCATTTTCACCGCACCGACCCCGGCGGGGATTGCAGCCGCGCTTGCCGATATGCAGGGCAGCGGGCGGGCGCCTGCGGCAGACCTGTCGCGCCCTCGCGCACGAGCGGCCGGCCGGCCGGTGCCGCTGTCAGCGATGCAGCAGCGGCTGTGGTTTCTGGATCGCCTGCAGCCCGGCAGCCGCACCTGGCACCTGCCCTGGGCGGTGCGTCTGCGTGGCCGGCTCGATCACGCGGCGCTGCAGGCTGCTGTGGACGCGCTGCTTGAACGACATGCGGTGCTGCGCACCCGCTTTGTGGAGCACGACGGTGTGGCGAGCCAGCAGGTGCTGGAGATGGCCAGCCTGCCGGAAGGCTGGATCACGGTTGAATCGGTGGCGCTGGATGGCGGCGATCCGCAGCAGGCGCTGCATGATTTTCTGCACGGCCTGCACTTCGATCTGGCCAGTGGGCCGCTGTGGCGGGTGCGGGTGCTGCAGATCGCGCCCGCCGACCAGCTGCTGGTGCTGGTGATTCACCACATCATCGCCGACGGCTGGTCGCTGTCGGTGCTGAACCGCGAACTGGCCAGCGCTTATCAGTCGGCAGTGCAGGGCACCGCGCCCGCCTGGAGTCCGCTTCCGCTGCAGTATGCAGACTATGCGTGCTGGCAGGCGGACTGGCTGGCCAGCGGTGGACTCGCGCCGCAACTCGACTTCTGGCGTGAGGAACTCAAGGGTGCGCCGCCGCTGCTGGCGCTGCCGTTGGATCAGCCGCGCGAGATGGAGAGCAGATCGGGCAGTATCTGGCAGCATTGCACACTGCCGTCGCATCGCCTGGCGGCGCTGCACGCGCTGGCACGCAGGCAGGGCTGCACGCTGTTCATGCTGCTGCTGGCGGCTTTCGATGTGCTGCTCGCTCGTCATGCCGGCAGCGAGGACGTGCTGGTCGGCACGCCGCTGGCCGGTCGTCCGCACACGCAGCTCGAAGGGCTGATCGGTTTCTTCCTCAACACGCTGGTGCTGCGCACCGATCTTCACGGTGATCCGTCCTTCAGCGAGCTGCTGCTGCGCGTCCGGCGCGTGACCCTCGATGCCTGGGCGCATGCCGATGTGCCTTTCGAGAAGCTCGTGGAGGCGCTGGCCCCGCAGCGCTCCTTGCGCCACAGCCCGATCGTGCAGGTGCTGTTCACGCTGCACAACCAGCCACGCGTGCCGCTGGCGCTGCCCGGACTGGCGGCCGAGCCGGTGCTGGTTGCTGCTGACGAGGCGAAGTTCGAGCTCAGCGTGCACATGGCGGAAGAAGCCGGGGGGCTAACGATTGCCTTTGCCGGTCGCAGCGGGCTGTTCTCGGCGGAACGGTTGGCCGAACTGGCGGCAGATTTCGTCACCGTGCTTGAAACCGTGATCGCCGCGCCCGACACGCGTATTTCCGCGCTGTTGCCACAGCGGAGCACCAAGCCACACACCGCTGCCACAGCATCAGCGACTGCTGTGTCCGTATCCCCGATACAGGCGGCACCGCTCACTGCACTGGAGACACAGCTGGCGGAGATCTGGCAGAGCCTGCTGCCGGTGGAGTCCGTCGCCGCAGACGATGACTTCTTCGCCATCGGCGGGCATTCGCTGCTGGCGACGCGGATGATCGCGCGCATCGCCGACCGGCTCGGCCTCGAGCTGCCGCTGATCAGCGTCTTCGAGGCGCCGACGCTGCGCGGGCTGGCCGGGCGTGTGCAGGCGGCACTGCAACGCAAGCCGGCCGCACCGGATGCGATTCCGCGCCTCGAGCGCCGGGCCGAAGCATGAGCACGGCGCATTACGTTTTTCCGGCGTCCTTTGCCCAGCAGCGGCTGTGGTTTCTCGATCAGCTCGAAGGCGCGAGCGCGGTCTACAACCTGAAGATGGCACTGCGGCTCTCCGGTCCGCTCGATCAGGCCTGCCTGCAGCGTGCGGTCGATGCGGTGGTGCCCCGTCACGAGTCGCTGCGCACCAGCTTCGCGATGCGCGGCACCGATGTCGTGCAGCGCGTGGCGAGCCAGCTGGATGTGCCGGTACAGGTGCTGGCACTGGAAGGAGCCAGCGATGCCGTGCTGGCGGCGAAGCTCAATGAACTGGGCGCAGCGAGTTTCGATCTGCAGCACGGCCCGCTGTTGCGCGTGCATCTGCTGCGTCTGGGAGCGACGTCGCACGTGCTGCTGCTGGTCATGCACCACATCGTCTCGGATGCGTGGTCAGCCGGCATCCTGTATCGAGACCTGGCGGCGTACTACAGTGCTTTCAGCGCAGGTGCAGCCGCGCAGCTGCCCGAACTGCCGGTGCAGTACGCCGACTTCGCAGTCTGGCAGCGTGACTGGCTGGCCGGCGCCGAACTCGAGCGGCAGCTGGCTTTCTGGCGCGAGCATCTGCAGGGTGCGCCGCCGCTGCTCGACCTGCCCATCGACCGGCCGCGTCCGGTGCTGCAGACCTACAACGGCAACCGGCTCAGCCGGGCTCTGCCCATCGAACTCAGCGCCCGGCTGCAGACGCTTGCGGCCGCGGAGGGTGTGACGCTCTACATGCTGCTGTTCGCGGCCTTCAATCTGCTGCTGTCGCGCTGGTCGGGGCAGTCGGACCTGGTGGTGGGCACGCCGATCGCCGGCCGGCGGCGCAGCGAGGTCGAGGCGCTGATCGGCTGTTTCGCCAATACGCTGGCGATCCGCACCCGCTTCGAGGGCGTGGACAGTTTCCGCGCACTGCTCAAGCAGGTGCGCGGTACCACGCTCGCTGCGTTCTCCCATCAGGAGCTGCCCTTCGAGAAACTCGTCGAGGCCTTGCAGCCGCCGCGCAATCTCGCGCATGCGCCGCTGTTCCAGGTGATGTTCATTCTGCAGAACACGCCCTGGGAAGCGGAGGCTTTCGGCGGACTGGCGGTACAGCCAGCCGACATCGCAGCGGCCGACACCGCCAAGTTCGAGCTCACCGTGTCGCTGGCCGAATTCGAGTCGCAGCTTTGGCTGGCGCTCGAGTACAACAGCGACCTGTTCGATGCTGACACCATCGAGCGTCTGGGCGCCGGCTTCGAAACGCTGCTGACTGCGATCCTGGCTGATCCGGCGGCATCTCTCGCGGCGCTGCCGGTGCAGACGGACGCCGCCCGGCAGCTGCTGCTGGCAACCTGCAATGACACGCAGGCGCCCTTCGACCGGAGTCGCGGTATCTGGGCGCAGTTTGCAGCACAGGCAGCGTGCAGTCCGGAGGCCGTCGCCGTCGAGTCCGAGGGTGTCGTGCTGACTTACGCGCAACTCCTGACGCGTGCGGAGCAGCTGGCCGCCGCGCTGCATGCCCGGGGTGTGCTGCCCGGTCAGGCCGTGGCGATCGGTCTGGAGCGTGGCATCGACATGCTGGCAAGTGTGCTCGCGGTGCTGCGTCTTGGTGCGCACTACCTGCCGCTTGATCCGGGACATCCTTCGGCCCGGCTGGCTTTCATCCT
>JAUPLK010000130.1 GCA_030836925.1 Pseudomonadota bacterium | reverse complement strand
CCGCGATGTCCAGACCCGGCTCCGGGACCAGACCTGGTACCTGTCGGCACGCATCGACTATCAACTCAACCGGCAGATGCTCGATGCCCTGCAAAACGGCATACGTCTGACCTTCAGCCTGCAGGTGGAAGTCAACGAGATCAGGAACTGGCTGCCAGACAGCGAAATCGTCGCCCTGCAGCGGGATTACGAACTGTCGTGGCAGCCCTTGTCACGCGGCTACCTGGTACGCAACACGGGCACCGATGAGCAGACTGCGCATACCACCCTGTTTGCCGCACTCCACGAACTCGGCACCATCGCCGACCTGCCACTGGTCGACTCCAGCCTGCTCGACCCGGAAGCGCGGCACGCTATCAGCCTGCGCGCACTGCTCGATCAGCAGAGCCTCCCGGGCCCCTTGCGCATGCTGGCCTTCTGGAACGATGACTTCAGTCTCGAGAGTGACTGGCATCAATGGCCACTCGAAGAGTAGTTGGCAAAGCCGGCCTGATCATTGCCACCGCTGCGATACTGCTGGGCGTAACGGCCCTGCTGCTCCTCGCCCAGTCCGCACCCAGCCTGCAGGGCTTCGGTCGCCGTCATCTGGTCATCATCGGGGTGAATATCAGCGCCGGATTGCTGCTGCTGGCATTGATCGTCGGCAACCTGGTGCAACTGATACGCGATTACCGGCGGCGGGCACCGGGTTCGCGGCTGCGGCTACGGCTGGTCACGATGTTCGTGGGACTGACGCTGGCACCACTGTTCATCGTTTACCTGTTTGCGCTGAACGCCATCAACAGCGGCATCGATGACTGGTTCGACAGCGACCTCGGCACGGAGATCTCCTCGGCCCTGAAACTGAGCCGCGAGGCTCTCGACACCCAGGCCAGCTCGAGACTGCAGCAGACCGGCGCGCTGGCAGCAGCGCTCGGCAACCTCGATGGAGATCCCCTGCTGCGCGCACTGGGCGTGCTGCGCACCGATGCCGGTGCGGCCGAGCTCACCGTCTTCAACGGGCAGCTGCAGATCGTCGGCTCGAGCATGCAGGGCGAGCGACTGCCGCCACGCCTGGCGGAGGACGTGCTGGCCGAGCTGCAGAGGGCCAAAACTTTTGTCGCCCTCGAACCGGAATCCGATGACCGCTACCAGATCCGTGCTGCCGTCACCATTCCGGGCGACCGCGATGCACTGGCTCCGCGTTATCTCCAGGCCATATTTCCGATTGGCGCGCGTCAGGGACGGCTGGCCGACGCCGTTGAAGACACCTACATGCGCTATGCCGAACTCCGTTACCTGCGCGGACCGCTGAAGTTCAGCCTGGCGCTGACCCTGTCGCTGGTCCTGCTGCTGTCGCTGCTCGCGGCGGCCGCGGGTGCTTTTTATTTCGCACGGCGACTGTCGGCACCGATCGAGGCCCTTGCCATCGGCACCGAAGCGGTGGCCAGAGGCAATTTCGACACGCATTTGCCACGCGGCGCAGCCGACGAGATCGGCTTTTTGATCGAATCGTTCAACGGCATGATCGAGCGCCTCAAGCGCGCGCGGGAAGAGGGACGCAGAAGCCAGCAGCAACTCGAGAACGAGCGGGCCAATCTCGCCACCATCCTCGGCAGTCTTTCGACCGGCGTCATCGCGCTGGCAACGGATAGCACCCTGCGCATTGCCAATGACGCCGCCGGCCGCGTGCTGGGCTTCGACCCGAAGACCCTGACCGGCACGCCATGGAGAGACATCGGTGAGGGTAACAGCATCGTCGCGCAGTTCGTCGAAGCGCTGGAGCCGCACCTGCAGGGTACGCGGGTCGAATGGCGGGGCCAGATCGTGTTGCGCACCGACAGCAGCCGGCGCATCCTCAACTGCGCAAGCTCGCCGCTGCCCGGTGACACGGAAACCGGCAGCGGCGCGATCGTCGTGTTTGATGACGTCACTGAACTGCTGCTCGCGCAGCGCGATGCAGCCTGGGGCGAAGTCGCACGGCGACTCGCACACGAGATCAAGAACCCGCTGACACCCATACGGCTTGCCGCCGAACGTATAAGACGCTGGTATCTGCCCAACATGGATGGCGAAGACGGCAAGGTGCTCGACCGGTCGACCCACACGATCGTGCAGCAGGTCGAGGCGATGCGCGACATGGTCAATGCCTTCAGTGATTATGCGCGCGCACCGGCGATCAACATGGCCCGTGTCGACCTGACCAAACTCATCCGTGAGGTTGCATGGCTCTATCGTGCCCAGGAAGGCCAGCCGACCGTGGAACTGCAGCTCGATGAGGACATCGAGATCGAGGCTGATGCGGTCCGCGTGCGCCAGTTGCTGCACAATTTGATCAGGAATGCCCAGGAGGCGCTGGAGGGACAGACCGGCGCACATATCGCGATCGTCGCAGGCTTTGTGCCCGGCACCGACTGCGGCATGGTCGAGATCAGCGTCACCGACAACGGGCCGGGAATCGCCACCGAACTTCTGCCCCGGCTGTTCGAGCCCTATGTCACCAACAAGACCAAGGGGACGGGACTTGGACTCGCGATCGTCCGCAAGCTGGTTGAAGAGCACGGCGGCACGGTCCAGGCAGAAAACGTGCCGCCACGTGGCGCACGGCTTGCGGTGCGCCTGCCGGTCCGCGGACGCAGCGCCGAGACGCCGGGTGAGAGCCGCTCGCTGTGGTTGGATGACTCGTCAGATGCACGGACACCGGCACGGAGCGAAGCATGAGCCCAGCACACATCCTGGTGGTGGACGATGAAGCGGATATCCGCAGCACCATCAGTGACATCCTCACGGACGAAGGCTATGCCGTCACGGTTGCCGGCGATGCGGCCGACGCACGCCGCGAAGTGCAACGGGCTGCACCCGATCTGATTTTGCTCGACGTCTGGATGCCGGACATCGACGGCATCACGCTGCTGCGCGAGTGGACCGACGCCGGCACGCCCGACTGCCCGGTCGTGATCCTGTCCGGCCATGGCACCGTCGAAACGGCGGTGGAAGCCACGCGACTGGGAGCGGTCGATTTCGTCGAGAAACCCCTGTCGCTCGCCAAACTCCTCCGCACGGTACAGAAGGCACTGGATGCAGCGAAACGCACGCACCAAACTGGGCGGGGACGCAGACAGCGAACGACATCGCTGACACCAACCGGACGCGGCGAAGCCATGCGCGTGTTGCGTGAACAGGCTGCCACCGTCGCCAGGCGTCCCGAGGCTGTGCTGATCGTCGGCGAACCCGGCTCCGGACGCAGCACCCTCGCGCAATACATTCACGGCCTTGCCGGCAACAGTGACCACCCCTTCATCACGCTGGTTGGCGGCTCCGTACCGGGCGAGAACGCCGCCCAGGTCCTGTTTGGCATCGGCACTGCGGAACAGAATGAAGCGGGCATCATCGAGCGGGCTGCCGGTGGCACCCTCTACCTGCGCAATCTCGATGAACTGCACCCGGCAGCACAACGCCTGCTGGCCGGTGCGCTTGAGCAGGGCAGTTTCGTGCGCGTCGGACATGCGGATACCGTTCCCATCGATGTGCGGATGATCGCCTCGCTTTCACCCGCACGTGCCGACAAGGTGCGTCCTGATCTGCTGTCGCGCCTCGCGGTGCTGGAATTGCGGGTGCCGGCATTGCGCGACCGGCGCGAGGATGTCTCGGAGCTGCTGCGCGAATGTGCCGAACAGCTGGTTGAACGCGAAGGCCTGCCATTTCGCCGCTTCGGACTGACTGCCCAGAACCGGCTGCGAAACTATCCCTGGCCCGGCAATGTCCGCGAACTGGCCACACTGGTGCGCAGGCTGCTGGTCGCCGGGGGCGCCGAAGAAATCAGCCTGGCTGAACTCGATCAGCAACTTGCACCGCCTCAGTCCGGCGCCACCTCGCTCGTCGACCAGGACCTGCTCGGCATGCCCCTGCGCGAGGCGCGGGAACAGTTCGAACGCAGCTACCTGAGCCAGCAGCTCGCACTCTGCGGCGGACGCGTTGGACAGCTGGCGAAGCGGGTTGGCATGGAGCGCACGCACCTGTATCGCAAGCTGCGCTCGCTCGGCATCGACTTCAGACAGGTCGCTGAAGACGAGTAGGAGCGCTGGTAGGAGCGCCTTCAGGCGCGATTCTTTTTGCGGGGAATATGCTCGCGCCTGAAGGCGCTCCTACAGATACCTCCGCAAGTCGACGGGCAAACGTGCGATATCCACCGCACCCAGCCCCGGTGGTTTCGGCTGCGAATTAAGGGTCTGCCAGAACACCGGCACCGCACCGTCGAGGCGCCCGGAACGCGCATCGGCAATCAGGCAGGCCAGGGCCTTGGCGGTATAGGTGGTCTCGGTTTTCAGGCCGGCGAGTTCCTCCGCAAGACACATCGCCTCGATGCCTTCGCGCGTGGCCTGCGCGTAGCCGGCACCCAGAAAGCCGCTGCGAAACTCGAAGCGTGATTGCGGATCAGGACAGGCAGGCACGCTCGCATCCTGCTCCTGCATCAGCCTGCTGGCCGCATCACACAGCGCAGCGATCGCCGGCGCCGCGATACGCTCCATGGGCAGGATCGGCACCGCCACGACCGTGGCATGACTACCGGCCAGGTGCAGGCCCAGCACCAGTCCGGCGACGCTGCCCATGGTGCCGCAAGCCACATAGATACGCACCGGCCCCTGCATGCCCATGTCGGCAAGCTGAGCCGCCATTTCGAAACCGGCGGCGACGAAACCAATGGTACCCAGTGGCGACGATCCACCCCAGGGAATCTCGTACATCCGTTCAGCACCACCGGGATGCCGTGCGCGGATGTTGGCCGCCGCCTCCAGCATCTGCGCATAGCTGGCGGCCGGCGTCAGCTGAGTGCCAAGCTGCAGGTGCCAGCGCAGGGTGTCAGCAACCCAGGGTGTCTGCACCTGTTCCGAGAGGATCGCATGGCACTCCAGCCCGAGCTGGCTGGCATAAACCGCGGTGGCGAGCGCATGGTTGGAGCCGGCCGCACCGAAAGTCAGGACCGTGTCGCAACCGCGTGCCAGCGCCTCGCCGAGCAGATACTCGAGCTTGCGCAGCTTGTTGCCACCATAGGCCTGGCCACTGAGATCATCGCGCTTGATGAGCAGCGCGGGCAGGCCCAGCGCAGCACCGAGACGCGGTGCCAACTCGAGTGGCGTGGGCAGGTCGGCAAGCCGTCGCCTCGGCAGCCGGGCCGCGAGCTGCGGAAACCGGCGATCAAAGGGACGCGTCATCTCGGGACTCGGGCAAGTTGCGCATCATTCCGCGACGGGAATGAGCATGAACTCGATGCGGTTCTGACGCAGCCGCGCTCGCAGGCGGTTGAGCTTGTCGAGATCATCGATCGGTCCGATACGGACACGATGAAAGCGGCGGCCGTCGGCTTCGGCGCTCTGGATCTCGGCAACGACACCGAGCAGTGCCAGCCGCGCCTTGACTGCATCGGCATCGGCAAACTCCGGGAAGGCACCGGCC
>JAUPLK010000129.1 GCA_030836925.1 Pseudomonadota bacterium | reverse complement strand
GCGCACCGAGCAATTGCAGAATCGGCAAAGTGAACCCGGCGGTCTTGCCGGTACCGGTCTGCGCACCGGCGAGCAGATCGCGGCCGGCCAGCACTTCGGGGATGGCGCGGGCCTGCACGGGGGTCGGTGTTTCGTAACCGCTGTCCGCAATGGCGCGCAACAGTTCGGGCTTCAACCCGAGCGTTTGAAATGACATCTTGTGTTTTCCTCTCCAGCCTGCAGAGCGCCCCGTGTCATCGGGAAGTCCTCTGGTCCGGTAGAGGCAGGGAATTAGTCTCGAGTATCTTGAGAAATGAACGAGCTGACCGGACGAAAGCCTGTTTAGCAGCGCGCACCATACACGAAGGACGCCGGCTAACCAAGCAAGCAGCCCGGCTTTCCAGCCTCAGCGCAGCGCAAGCGCCATGACGACAGCACCATTTTCGACCTTGCCGTCGGTCGGCGAACTGAGAAAAACCCGGGCCGGATCGATACCGGTGTCGGTCAGCAATTTCGCCTGTACTGCTTCGGCACGCCTGCGGGCCAGCGCATAAAGATCGTCGTCGTTCACCTCGATGCGCTCGCGTATCGCCTGCTCCAGCCGCGCGATCTTTGCTTCAGGCGTATCCGGCAGCGCTGCGGTTCCTGGCGGCGGTGCGGCTGCAGCCGGCAGTTCAGCCCCGGCACCATAGGCCTTGCGATACACGCTGGTGAGCTGGCGCAGATAATCTTCACGGTCGGCACTGATTACCGCAAAATCCAGCTCGTCCGCCGGCTGCTTCCTGGCCACGAGTTCGGCCTTCTTCGCGGTCACGACCCGGCGCCGCAGCCGGGCATCGACCAGTTCAGCAGGATCCGACTCGCGACTGAATACCGCAGGTATGTCGAGTTCCAGGCCGGGACGTTCAGCGAGTGCCTTCAGCAGCGCGTCCAGCTTCTGCTGCGCGGCTGCATCGATGGTGGCCTTGCCGGCCGGGAAGCTGATCAGGTTCAGGTCTTCGCCACCACCAAACAGGTTGCCCAGCAGCGCGAAGGGTGCGGTGACTGCCTTGCTCAGCAGATTGACGAAGACTTTCCAGATGATCGGCCCGACGCGAAAGGCCGGATCATCGAGACTGCCGGCAACCGGCAATTCGATATCGATGACCCCGTTGCGATCCCTGAGCAGGGCGACGGCCAGCTTGAGCGGCAGGCCGATTGCATCGGGACTCTCCACCTTGTCGCCCAGTTCGAGCTGGTCGATGACGATCCGGTGGTCGGCATCGAGCTTGCGCTCCTGCACCTTGTACTTCAGGTCGGCAGACAACTTGCCGCGCCGGATCTGGTAGCCCGCAAAGCGCCCGGAATAGGGCGTGAACGAGGCCATCTCGATGTTGCGGAAGTTCATGTCCATGTCGAGCCAGGTCTCGGCAGCCAGCGGATTGATTTCGCCGCGAATGGTGACCGGAGAAAAGGTGTCGACCTGACCATCGAGCGCAACCCGGGCGCGCGAGTCCGGGTCTGAAGACAGGCCGCTGATCGTGCCCTTCAGCTTGCCGATGCCGGTGGCGAAATTCGGCCGGGTGGTGAAATCGGCAAAATTGGTCGAGCCATTGTCGATGCGCACGGTACCGATCTGGATCGGGAACGGCTCTGGCTGCGGCGCTGCAGACGGATTGCTGACCACGCCGGCAGGCGTCTGCCCGCCCAGGGTTGGCCCGCTCGCTGGCGTTGCGGTGGCACCCGGCCCGGCCAGGATCGCCGCCACATTCGTGCTGCCATCGGGCGCAATGATCAGCCGCACATAGGGACTTTGCGCGGTGACGGCGCGGATGCGCAGGCTTTCCGGCACGGAGCGGTAGCGCAGCCCATCGAGCTGCAGCCGGTCCCACTTGATGAAGTCTTCTTCCAGGGCGTTGTCGATCGTGCGCAGACCGCTGACCGTGACATCGGCCTCGAAGTCGAGTTTTGCCGCCGGCTCGGCCGGCACATAGTCGAGCTTGCCCTTTAGGCCCAGACCGCCGGAGACCAGCGTCATGCTCGACTCTTTCGCGATGTAAGGCTGCAGTACGCCAAGATCGAAATCCGACAGTTCGATATCCGCCTGCGCTGACAGCGTATCGAGTGCCACCACCGCCGCCGTGCGCAGCGTGCCTTTGCCGTTCACCACCGAATCGACGTCGAGTTTGACGACCGTGCCTGGCCGGCTGCTGTAGTCGTTGACCCTGAAGCCGAGCGGCGCGAGATGCAGCGAGACCACGGGCTGCACGGAGCGGTCTTCCAGCGTCACATCCAGATTGCTGGCCGCGATGGCCGGCAAACGGACTTCCCAGTCTTGCTGCTCGCCCTGTGGCGGCGGGGCGGTTGCAGCCGCTGGCGCAGGCCCGTCATCGGCTGGCCGTCCGGCGGCCTCACGCGCTTCGCCGAGCAGCCCGGGCAGGTTCAGCTCGCCTTCCGGCGTCAGCCATGCCGACACCGTCCCGCCGTCGATGGCGAGCGCGGCAAACTCCAGTTTTCGTGCTGCCAGCGACACGCGACCACCGCTGGCCTGCAGACTGTCGAGCACCACGTAATCGGCAGCATTGCCACGCGCGCGCAAAGCCACACCAGCGAGCTTGAGTTCGGTATCAGCCAGATCGAATTGCAGAGTGCCGGCCGCATCGGCATATGCATATCGACCACGCAGCGCGAGGCTGCCGCGATTGATATCCAGCGGCAGCGCATCACCAAGGTATGCGGCAATCCGCGGCAACGGCAGTTTGCCCAGCGTGAATTCACCCTCGGAAGCCAGCGGCGCGGCCTGCAACGTCCCTTCCCAACTGACTTCTCCATCGCCGAATACGCGCGCATCGAAACGGTAACGGTGCCCGCGCTCCATGAAGGTCGTGAAGTCGGTCAGCCGGAAGTCGACCGGGTCGATATCGGCGACAAAGGGCTCCGGGCGATCCAGGTCGCTGAAGCGGATACGGCTCTTGCTGACACGCAGATCGGCCACCACCACCCGCGGCAGGGGTTCGTCCCCGGCAGGCTGTGCCTCATCGGCCTGCAGATCGGCAAAGTTGAGCGTTCCACCCGGTCGCAGGACGGCATTCACCACCAGCCCGTCGACGGTGATCTCGCGAAACGACAGGGCGCGATGCCACAGCGAATCCAGTTCCGCGTCGACGCGCAGCCGGTCGAATGCCAGCAGCGGACCGCCATCCGCGTCCGGCAGGGCCAGCGCATCGACCTCGAGGGCAAGGCTGAAGGGATTGAAGCGGATCTCGCCGATGGCGAGTTCGCGGGCATAGTCGGTCCGGACGGTATCCTGGAGCAGCCCGGTCAGAATGGGCGGGACCGCATAAAAGCCCAGCAGCGCATAAAGACCCGGCAGTCCGGCCAGCACCGCCCAGAATACCGGGCGGCGGAGAAGCGCCAGTCTCGTCTTGGGCGGGGCTGCAGGCATGGCCGACCTCTTTTGGGCCGATAATGCGCGAGGTACCGGAGCGGCACAACTGGATGGCGCCGGACGGGGCGCATACCGCTACAATGGACCCGCTGCGCCGCCTGACCGGCGCATATTTCCGGAACAACCAGCCATCCGGTATTTCCAGCCTGTGGAAATATCAGGCTCGTCCGCCCCCGCAAGAGGAGACAGAGATGTTCGATCGCAACAAGAAAAGTCCGTCCGAGGCACCTCCGGCCAGCAGCCAGCAGCCGGCTGCCAGCCCTGCCGCTGATACCCGGCCAGCGGCACCCGCCGCCCCTGCCGCTGCACCTGTCCGGCGCCGCGAGACTGCAGTGATCGGCGCGTCGATCCAGATCGATGGCCATCTGCGGGGTCAGGAAGACCTGATCATCGAGGGCGAAGTGAACGGCACCGTCAACCTGGCCAGCAACACGCTGACCATCGGCAACCAGGCGAAGATCAAGGCCAACGTGTTCGCCCATACCGTTTATGTCGATGGCACGATGGATGGCGACCTTTACGGCGCCGAGCAGGTACTGATCCGCAAGACGGCGCGCATGAAGGGCAATATCACCTCGCCCCGCGTCAGCCTGGAAGACGGCGCATCGTTCAAGGGCTCCATCGAGATGGATGCGGAAGCAGTAAAAGCCGCCATCAGCGGTGTCAGCAGCACATCACGCAGCACCTCCCCTGTTGCCGCAGTTCAGTCAGCCCCGGCGCAATCAGCAGCAGCCCAGTCCAAGGCGGGCTGAGCCCCGTCCCCGGCTGCTGCATGGTCAACGCCGCACTGCGCCCGGCCCAGCCACCGGCGTCTGCTGACGCCGGTGGCGTGAATGCGCCCCTGTTTCGTCGCCTGCTGGAACTGCAGAGCGCAGACCGGCGCGCAGTGATCCTGGACCTGGGCCCGGCGCGCACGGAGACCGTGGCCCTGTTCGGCCAGTTTCGCTGCCGGCTTGAATTCACCGATCTCGGCGACTGCTGCGAGCAGTTGAATGCCGAGACCGACCCGCTGCAACAGCAGCAGATGGTCGAGTCTTTGCTGCCACGACGGCGTCAGGAAGCGGCCGATATCGTGTTGTGCTGGGACATCCTCAATTACCTGCAGCGCCCCGCACTGAAGACGCTCATGGCGCAGGTGGCCATCCGCTCCCGGCCCGGCACCCTGGCGCATGCGCTGATCGCCTATTCGACACCCCGCATGCCTGCAAAACCAGACCGCTATGCGGCGCTGCCCGATGGTCGGTTGATCATCCGGCATACCACCGGCGCCGACTGCGCCGCGCCCCGCTACACGCCCGAAGACCTGCGTCACTGCCTGCCGGACTACACCGTGGAAAGCGCCATGCTGCTCAAGAACGGCATGCAGGAATTTCTGCTGCGCTCGACGCGCCAGACGGAGATCTGACCCGACCCAATGCTGGCCATCTGGATAGCGACCGCGTTTGTCCTGGGCCTGCTGGCCCGGCAGCTCAGGCTGCCACCGCTGGTCGGATTCCTGGCAGCCGGCTTCCTGCTCAATGCTTTCGGGGTTGAGCGGACGCCGCTGCTCGATGACATCGCACACCTCGGCGTCCTGCTGCTGCTGTTCACGGTCGGCCTCAAGCTGCGCTTCAAGAACCTGCTGCGCGCCGAAGTCTGGGGGGTCGGCAGCCTGCAGTTCGTGATCACCCTGGTGCTCGTGCAATGGCTGTTGCGCGCCCTGACCGACCTCCCTCTCGGTGCGCTGCTCGCTGCAGCCAGCATGTTGGCCTTTTCCAGCACGGTTCTGGCCGCCAAGATCCTGGAACAGAAACGCGAGATGCGCGCCTTCCACGGCCGGGTCGCCATCGGCATCCTGATCGTGCAGGACGTCATCGCCGTGGCCATCCTCGGCATGTATGGGGCCAGTCAGCTGGACTGGCCGGCAGCGTTCGTGCTGTTGCTGCCATTGCTGAAGTGGCCGCTCGAGAAACTGCTGAGTCTTACCGGACACGGCGAGTTGCTGGTGCTGCTCGGCGCGGTCCTCGCCCTCGGCGTCGGCGGCTACGGCTTCG
>JAUPLK010000128.1 GCA_030836925.1 Pseudomonadota bacterium | reverse complement strand
CAGTTGCGCGCCACGCAGGAACACTTCACGAGGCTGATCGAGGACTCACGCCTCGCTGCGTGATTTCCCGGCGATGCGCCGCGCGCGCAGCTGTCCACAGGCGCCGGCGATGTCCTGCCCGGCCGAACGCCGCAACTTGGTCAGCACCCCGCGCTGATGCAGCCAGCGCGCCATCTCGGCGGCCCGCTCGACTGACGGGCGCTGGAAGTCCAGCCCGTCCACGCTGTTGTACGGGATGAAGTTCAGCACCGCGTACTTGCCCGAGAGCAGTTTCACGATGCCCTCGAGTTCGTCATCGCTGTCGTTGACACCCTCGAGCAGGGTCCACTGGTACTGGATCGGATAGGTGGTCCTGCGCGCATAGGCTTCGCCCAGTTCCACCAGTTCTGCGGGATCGATACGCGGTGCGCGCGGCAGCAGTTGGGCACGCAGTTCCGCTTTGCTCGTGTGCAGCGACAAAGCCAGCGCCGGCTTGACCAGACCCTGCGGCAGGCGCTCGAACACACGCCGGTCGCCGACCGTCGAGAACACCAGCTCCTTGTGACCGATCCCGCCTTCGGTGCCGAGCAGTTCGATGGCCTCAAGCACATTGTCGAGATTGTGCGCAGGCTCGCCCATGCCCATGAACACCACGCGACGCACGCTGCGCCGCGCGCGGGCCAGTGCAACTTGCGCAACGATCTCGGCGCTGCCGAGCTGGCGGAGCAGGCCGTCACGTCCCGTCATGCAGAACACGCAGCCGACGGCACAGCCGACCTGGGTGGATACGCAGACGCCGGCCGGCGGCAGCAGAACGCTCTCCACTGTCTGCCCATCGGCCAGTTGCACCAGTAATCGCTCGGAGTCGTCTGCCCCTGCATGCGTGGTGTGTATCCGCGCCAGTCCGGCGATCACGCCGGAAATCTCCGGCAGCGCGGCGAGCAGCGACCGGGGAAACGCGGACTCGGGTTTGTGTGCCCAGGTATCCAGCGCCAGCCCCTGCAGCCAGGCCCGCAACAGCAAGGCCTCGTGCCGCGGCCGGGCGCCGCTGCTGCGCAGGAGTTCACGGAGGGTCTGGATATGCATGGGAGCGGCGCGAGCGTAGCACGCAGGCGGCTTTAAGCACCGCTTAAGTTTCGAGGTCTACATTCGCCCCATGTCATCAACACGGGGACAGAAGGACATGAAACAGGCAGCACGTATCGGCACTCTGGCTGCAGCGCTGCTCGCTGCCAGCCTGGCACAGGCCGCAGACCCGCTCGATGCAATTGCGACGGCGGCGCGCAGCGACAGCTCCTTCAGCGGCTTTTCGGCCGAGCGCGGCGCAGCCCTTTGGGGTCGCAAAGGCAAGGACTGGAGCTGCAGCACCTGTCACACCGCGGACCCGCGCAAGCTCGGCCGCCACACCGTAACCGGCAAGACGATCCAGCCGATGGCGCCGGTCAGCAATCCGAAGCGCTTCACCGATGCCGCCAAGGTGGACAAGTGGTTCAAGCGGAATTGCCGGGATGTCTTCAACCGGGAATGCACGGCCCAGGAAAAAGGCGACGTCATTACCTGGCTCCGATCAGTTACGCCTTCATCAGTCATTCCTTGATATGGAGATCCCTTTCATGAACAAAGCAATGCATCTGCAGCGGTTTTCGGCTGCCGCAGCGCTCTGCCTGGTCGTCGTCGGCATGCCGCTGGCAGCCCATGCTGACAACGCGAAAAAGCCCGCCCCCAGCAACCCGGTCTGGCAGGAGGAATGTGGCAGTTGCCATATCGCCTACCCGCCCCGCTTTCTGCCGGCGGAGTCATGGCGATCGATGATGGGGGCACTGGACCGGCACTTCGGCACCGACGCCAGCCTCGATGCCAGGACAGCCGCCACCATCGAAACCTTCCTCGTGCAGAACGCCAAACGCGGCAAGCCGGGACAGAAACCGGACGGCTCGATCCTGCGCATCACCGAGACGAAGTGGTTTCGCAGCGAGCATGACGAGATTTCAGCGGCCAAATGGAAATCGCCTGCGATCGGCAGCGCTGCCAACTGTGGTGCCTGCCATCCGGGTGCGGACAAGGGCAGTTTTCGTGAACGCGACATCAAGGTTCCCTGAAGGAGAGGCACCATGCAGGACAAGGCATTGATATGGGATCTGCCGGTACGGGTCTTCCACTGGACGCTGGCCACCAGCTTCGCCGGTGCCTACCTGCTGGCGGACGGTGAGCGCCTGCGGAACATCCACGTGATGTTCGGCTACACGGTGCTTGGTCTGGTTGTGTTCCGCCTCGTCTGGGGCCTGACCGGTACCCGCTACGCACAGTTCCGCTCTTTCATGTATCGCCCGCGCGAGATGGCGGGCTACGTGCGGGGACTGTTGCGCGGCGACCGGCCACATTACGTCGGCCACAACCCCGCCGGCAGCCTGGCGATATGGGCGATCCTGATACTCGCCGGACTGACGGGCCTGAGCGGTTACGCGACCTACAACGAATTTGGTGGCGACGCCTTCGAGGAACTGCATGAGTTCTTTGCCAATGCCTGGCTGATGGTGGTCGGCATGCACATCGCCGGGGTGGTCGTTTCCAGCCTGCTGGACCGTGAAAACCTTGCCCGCGCGATGATCACCGGGTACAAACGGGCTGAGCCGGCCGCGGCAATACGCTCGGGCCTGTATGGACTGGGCTCGCTGGTACTGATCAGCGTACTCGGCTTCTGGGGGTGGACGCTGGTGGCGACCTGAGGTCGCGGACAAGCCGGGTCATCGGCCAACGAAAACCATCAAAAGGGGACTGCGGCCGTGCATGTGCTGGTGGTTGAAGACGATGAACTGCTCGGCGATGCCCTGCAGGCCGGCCTGCGCGACCAGGGTTTCACGGTGAGCTGGGTGCGCGACGGCCTGGCGGCCGACACCCAGCTCCGGACCGGTGATTTTTCCGCACTCGTGCTCGATCTGGGCCTGCCCCGACGCAGCGGACTCGAAGTACTGCGCACGCTGCGGGCCGCCGGCAATCACCTGCCCGTGCTGGTACTGACGGCCCGCGATACCCTCGAAGACCGCGTGACCGGCCTCGACTCCGGTGCCGACGACTACGTGATCAAGCCGGTTGCCATCTCCGAGCTTGCCGCGCGCCTGCGCGCCCTGATCCGCCGGGCGCATGGCCAGGGCTCCGAAGTGCTGACAATCGGCGAGTTGACGCTCGATGGCCACACCCGCCAGGTGCGCTTTCGCAACCAGGATGTCGAACTGCAGCCGCGCGAGTTCGAACTGCTCCGGCAGCTCATGCTGAACAGCGGCCAGGTACTGACGCGGGAACAACTGGAAAACCGCCTCTACGACTGGGAGCAGTCGGTCGAGAGCAACGCCATCGAGGTCTACATCCATCATCTGCGCCGCAAGCTCGCACCCGAGGTGATACGTACCGTGCGCGGTGTCGGCTATCTGTTGCCTGTGGAGTCCCGGCACTGATGTCGATCCGGCGTCGATTGCTGATGCTGCTGATGGGCTCCATCACGCTAGCCTGGTTGCTGGCGGCGCTCGGTGCCTACGTGGACACGCACCGCGAGGTCGATCGGCTGCTCGATGCGCACCTTGCCCATGTCACCTCGATCCTCGCCGCACAGACCGGACATGAACTGCTGGAACTGGAAACCGATGATCTGCTGGAACCTGGCGACTATGCGCAACAGGTCAGCTTTCAGGTCTGGCTGGGCGGCAGCGAACTGATCCTGAAATCAGCCGACGCACCCGGTATCCGGCTGTCCGGTCTGGATGCGGGCTTTGCCGACAGCACGGCTGCCGGGCGCAAATGGCGCGTTTTCACGGCGTGGGACCAGACCCGCAGCGTGTTGATTGAAGTCGCGGAAGAACACGCGGTGCGGGAGCGCATTGCCGCACGCGTGGCCTTCAACGTCCTGCTGCCGCTGGGCATCGCCCTGCCCCTGCTCGGACTGCTGATCTGGTGGAGTGTCAGCCGTGCGCTGCGCCCCCTGGACCACCTCGGTGATCAACTAGGGGCGAAACAGGCACTGGCGCTGGAGCCGCTGGACTTGCGCGATGTCCCGTCTGAAGCGGCGCCACTTGTGCACCAGATCAACGAGCTGTTCACGCGCATACGGCACAGCACCGACATGGAGCGGCGATTCACCGCGGATGCCGCCCATGAACTGCGCAAACCGGTGGCGGCAGTCCGCGCCCAGGCCGAGGTTGCACGCAGCACCGGCGATGCCACAGTGCGCAGCAAGGCTCTCGACCAGGTGATACACGCCTGCGACCGGATGGGCGTGCTGATGGAGCAACTGCTTACCCTCGCCCGCCTGGAGCAGGCACCATCGATGCAACTGCAAACGCCCCTGGACCTCGCCCTGATCGTGCGCAACGCGATTGCCGAACTGGCACCGGCCGCTCTGCAGAACGGGATAGACATCAGCCTCGAAAGCAGTGGCAACACCACGGTCACAGGCCAGACGGCACTGCTGGACATGCTGGTCCGCAACCTGGTGAGCAATGCCATCCAGCATGGCAGGAGCGACGTACAGGTGCGCGTCGAGGCCGTGCCAGGTGGCGTCACGCTGACAGTGAGTGATGCTGGTCCCGGCGTGGCGCCGGCAGACATCACACAACTGGGCGACAGGTTTTTCCGCGGCGGGGCAACCGGACCGGGCAGCGGTCTCGGATTATCGATCGTCCGTCGTGTTGCCGACCTGCACCAGGCTGCGCTCAGTTTCCGCAACGACGATACCGGCCGGGGTTTCGTCGCCAGCGCAACGTTCCCGGCCGGTGATCGCAGCTAGTACCTCCGCTACGGCTCGTACACGGCGATACCCGCCAGGCTGCGCTGGGGCTTGGCCAGTCCCGTGTCGATCTGGCCGATGATCCTGCCGGCCTCCAGGTCCACCTTGGACATCACGCCGGTGAAGATGTTGGTGGTGAATACATGCCGGTCATCGCGCGAGGCGGTGATCATCGCGTAGCCATATTCGTCGAGCTCGATGGTGCGCAGGGACTTGCCTTCCGGGCTGATGAAGTCGATGAAGCTGCCGCGCAGGAGCAGCAGCGTGCCGTCCTTGCGATAGGCCACGCCCGTGGTCCACTTGCGCATGTATTCGGGACCACCGGGATAGACCACGAGATCCGGCAGACATTTGCCGTTGACCACATCGAAGCGCTGCACCTTCATGCCGAGATCGGTGATGTAGGCAATCGACTTGCCGTCCGGATGCATCACGGTGTGCGTGACGCCGTGAAAACCGGTCATCGATGGCGCAGTCTCGGCATCGAACTCGGCCACCGGACGCAGTTCGGCGCTGAACTTCGCGAAGCGGCCATAGCCGACCACATTGGTACCGGGCAGGCAGCGCATGTCGCCGCCCTGGTAGGGCTTGTCACCCTTCAGGTATTCACCCAGCCAGATACTGCCGTCCGCCGCAAAACACACGTTGCCCCAGGCGCGCATGCCGAGATCAGCCGACGGCAACTGCCTGCCATCCGGCGAGACGCGCACCACCGCGTACTCGAAGGGATCGAACCC
>JAUPLK010000127.1 GCA_030836925.1 Pseudomonadota bacterium | reverse complement strand
TCATCGAGGACCAGATTTCCGGCATTGCCGGCGTGCAGAAACTCACCTCCAGCAGCCAGGATGAGCGCTCGAATATCGTGGTCGAGTTCAGTCTGGACCGCGATCCGGATGGTGCCGCCAACGATGTGCGCGAGCGTGTCGCACGCGTCCAGAAGCAGTTGCCGGATGGCGCCAACCCGCCCGAGATCACCAAGCAGGACCAGGGCATGGACGCCACGCTGTACATCGGCGTCGACAGCCAGACCCGCACGCTGATGGATCTCACCGATTACGCTGAACGCAATCTCGTTGACCGCCTGTCTGCCGTGGACGGTGTCGCCACGATCCGGCTGGCCGGCGCGCAGAACACGGCAATGCGCATCTGGCTGGATCGCGATGCGCTCGCGGCCCGCGGCCTCACCGTGGAGGACGTGGAGAACACGCTGCGCAGGGAGAATGTCGAGCTGCCGGCCGGCCGCATCGAGTCGCAGCAGCGCGAGTTTTCGCTGCGCACGGCGACCGGTCTCGACGAAGTGGCCGACTTCGAGGCGCTGGTGATCGGCCGCAGCAGTGGCAACTATCTGACGCGGCTGGGCGAAGTCGCAAAAGTACGCATCGAACCCGAGGACGCGCGCTTCTTTTCCCGTTCAAACGGCGTATCAGGCATCAGCCTCGGTATCGTGCCGCAGGCCAATGCCAACATCCTGCAGGTCAACAAGGCCGTGCTGGCCGAGGTGGAACGCCTGCAGGACAGCCTGCCTGATGACCTCGTCGTTTCGCCCAGCATCGATTTCTCGCGCTTCATCGAGGAGTCGATGATCGAGGTGGTCAAGGTGCTGGTCGAAGCGCTGCTGCTGGTGCTGGTCGTGATCTTCGCCTTCGTCGGCTCGCTGCGCGCGACGATCATCCCGGCCCTGACCATCCCGGTAGCGATCATTTCATCCTTCATCGTCATGGCCGCGCTCGGCTACACCATCAACACGCTGACGCTGCTGGGCCTGGTGCTGGCGATCGGCCTGGTGGTGGACGATGCGATCGTCGTACTGGAGAACATCGTCCGCAAAATGGAACTGGGCCGTCCGCCCCTGCTGGCCGCCATCGAGGGCAGTCAGGAGATCGGTTTTGCAGTCATCTCGACCACGGCAGTGCTGGTGGCCGTATTCGTGCCGATCTCGTTCATGCCGGGCAACGTCGGGCGCCTGTTCGGCGAGTTCGGCATCTCGCTGGCTGCCGCGATCGCCGTATCCGGCCTCGTTGCGCTGACACTCGTGCCGATGCTGACCGCACTGCTCTATGCCGGCGGCGTGAAACGTGGCCGGTTGGCGGCCGCTCTGGACCGGGTGTTCAAGCGCCTGACCGAAGGATACCGGGCCACGCTGACGCGTTTTATCGGCTTGCGCTGGACCGCGGTCGGACTGCTGGTGCTGGTGGCTTTGCTCGGCGCCGTGCTTTTCAGGAGCTTGCCCGGCGAATACGCGCCGGCCGAGGACCGCAACATGATGCTGATGACCGTGCGCGGCCCGGAAGGCGCCTCGCCCGAGTACATGGATCGCCAGGTCCGCGTGATCGAAGCCCTGCTGAAACCCTATGTGGAAGCCGGCGACATCAAGCGGGTGGTGTCGCGTACCGGCATGTGGGGCAGCGGCGGCGACGTGAATACGGCGTTCATCTACATGCCGCTGGTATCCAGGGCAGAGCGCGAGCGCTCATCGCAGGAACTGTCGGCGGAGATCCGCAGCAAGGTAAGCAGCCTGCCCGGCGCGGTGGCGACGGTATTCCTGCCACCGAGCCTGGCCATACGTTCTGGTGGCGCCGGTCTCTCGGTGATACTCAGTGCCACCAGTTACGAGGACCTGACGGTGTGGCAGGACCTGATCATCAACAAGGTTGAGGAGGAAAACCCGCGCATACTCGGCATGCGCTCGGATTTCTTTCCGGGCAAGCCCAAGATCAGGATCAATATAGACCGGGACCGTGCCGCGGATCTCGGGGTTTCGCTGCAGACCATCGGCAATTCGCTGGAGACCATGCTCGGCTCGCGGATTGTCACCAGCTTCGTGGAGCGTGGCGAGGAGTACAACGTCATCCTGCAAGGCGCAGCACAAGACCGGGCGACACCGTCCGACCTGCAGAACATCTATGTGCGTTCGGAACGCTCACCGCAGCTGATACCGCTCGCGAGCCTGGTGCAGCTTGAGGAAGTGGCAGGCCCGAAGGAGCTCAAGCGCTTCAACCAGCTGCGTTCGGTCACGCTGAACGCCAGCCTCGCACCCGGCTACTCGATCGGTGAAGCCGTGACCTACATGGAAGGACTGATCGACAGGGCGTTGCCACCCGAAGCCAGGATCGATTTTGACGGCGAGGCCCGCGAATACAAGCGCTCCGGGAACGCTATCTACCTGACCTTCGGCTTCGCCATGATCGTGGTGTTCCTGATTCTCGCAGCGCAGTTCGAGAGCTTCAGGCACCCGCTGATCATCATGCTGACCGTGCCGATGGCCATCACCGGCGGACTGGTCGGCCTCTGGGCATTCGGGTCGTCGGTGAATGTCTACAGCCAGATCGGCGCAATCATGCTGATCGGACTGGCGGCAAAGAACGGCATCCTGATTGTGGAGTTTGCCAATCAGTTGCGGGACCAGGGCATGGAGTTTTATGCCGCGATCATCTCCTCTGCCAGCATACGGCTGCGGCCGGTCTTGATGACCAGCCTGTGTACCGCCTTTGGCGCCATACCGCTGATGATTGCCACCGGTGCCGGCACTGAGTCGCGCCGCACACTGGGTGCCACCGTATTCTTCGGCGTGATGATCTCCGTCTTCCTGACCCTCTATCTGATACCCGCCATCTATGCCTTGCTGGCGCGCAAGACGCAGTCCCCGGAATACATCAGCCGGGAGATCGAAAAACTGCAGCAGGCAGAAGCAGAGACGCAGCCGGAATCAGCCACAACGGGCTGAGCCGGGTCGGCAATTCGGACAGAATATGTAACGGGGGCCCGGAACCGGGCCCCGTCAGGAATCAGGCGGCGGCGGCCTTCTTGGTGGCCTTCTTGCGCGGCTTGGCGACAGTCTTGGCTTCAGCCTTGGGCGCAGCTGCTTTCTTGGCAACCTTCTTGCGGCCCTTCGGCTCGGGTGCCGCATCAACCGGTGCCGCACGATCAGTCAGCATGACCAGCGCCATCGGCGCGCAGTCGCCAGCGCGATAACCCATCTTCAGGATGCGCAGATAGCCACCTGGACGGCTCTTGAAACGCGGTCCGAGTTCGTTGAAGAGTTTACCCACCGAGGTCCGGTCACGCAGCCGCGAAAACGCCAGGCGCCGATGCGCCAGCCCGTCTTCCTTCGCCAGCGTGATCAGTGGCTCGACAACCCGCCGCAGTTCCTTGGCCTTGGGCACTGTGGTGCGGATGGTCTCCTCACATATCAGTGAAGCGGCCATGTTGCGGTACATGGCAGTGCGGTGGCTGCTTTTTCTGCCGAGGGCACGGCCGGCCTTACGGTGCATCATGGTGACAAATTCCGTTAAATCTTCAGCTTCTGCGGATCAATACCAATCCGGACGTTTGTTCAGGCCGCCTGGTCGTCGTGCTTGAGCAGGCTGGGCGGTGGCCAGCTCTCGACACGCATGCCCAGCGACAGCCCATGGCTTTCCAGAACTTCCTTGATCTCGGTAAGTGACTTCTTGCCGAGATTCGGCGTCCGCAGCAACTCGACTTCAGTGCGCTGGACCAGGTCACCGATGTAGTTGATGTTCTCCGCCTTGAGGCAATTTGCCGAGCGCACGGTCAGCTCGAGTTCATCGACCGGGCGCAGCAGGATCGGCTCGATCGGTGACTCGGTGGTTGAAGCAGCAGCTTCATCCTGCCCACGCAGCTCGAGGAACACGTCGAGCTGATCCTTGAGGATCGTGCCGGCGCGCCGGATTGCATCCTCCGGATTGATGGTGCCATTGGTCTCGATATCAAGCACCAGCTTGTCGAGATCCGTACGCTGTTCCACGCGGGCTGCCTCAACCGTATAGGTCACCTTGCGGACCGGGCTGAAGGACGCGTCGAGACGCAGGCGACCGATGGCCGAGGTGGTCTGCCCTTCGGCATCCAGCTGCTGGGTGGCCGCGCGGTAGCCACGACCACGCTCGATGGTCAGCAGAACCTTGAGCTCACCGGCATTGGTCAGATTGGCGATGACATGGCGCGGGTTGACGACTTCGACATCATGATCAGTCGTGATGTCGCCGGCCGTCACCGGGCCCGGACCCTTGCGGTGCAGGGTGAGCTCGACGCGGTCGCGGGCGTGCATGCGCAGGGCAACGCCTTTCAGGTTGAGCAGGATCTCGACCACGTCCTCCTGCACACCTTCGATGCTGGTGTACTCATGGAGTACACCTTCGATTTCGGCCTCGACGATTGCAGCACCAGGCATGCTCGACAGCAAAACGCGACGCAGTGCGTTACCCAGCGTATGACCGAAGCCACGCTCAAGGGGTTCAATCACGATACGTGCGCGGTTGCCGGTCTCGGCCTGCACGCGAACGTTGCGTGGCTTCAGGAACTCACTGATTGATGGTTGCATATGCGAACCCACTCTTGGTTGATTCTGGCTTGATTACTTGGAATACAGCTCGACGACGAGATTCTCGTTCACGTCGGGCAGGATATCTTCCCGCGCGGGCAGCGACTTCAGCGTTCCGGTCAGGTTCTTGTCATCCACCAGCACCCAGTCCGGGAAACCGACCTGACTTGCCATCGCGATGGCGTTCTTGATCCGCGGCTGCTGACGGGAGCGCTCACGAACCTCGACGGTATCGCCGGCGGCAACCTGGAAAGACGGGATGTTGACGGTCTGCTTGTTGACCAGAATGGCGCAGTGACTGACCAGTTGACGCGCTTCAGCGCGCGTCGAGGCGAAACCCATGCGGTAGACCACGTTGTCCAGGCGCCCTTCCAGCAGCTTGAGGAGGTTCTCACCTGTCGAGCCCTTCATCTGCGAGGCCTTGTGATAGGTGATGCGGAACTGGCGTTCCAGCACCCCGTACATGCGCCGCAGTTTCTGTTTTTCGCGCAACTGGAGACCATAGCCGGACAGTCGGCCTTTCTTGGTCGCCTGCTGCTTGGTGCCCGGAGGCGTCTCGAGCTTGCACTTGGTCTCAAGCGGCTTGATGCCACTCTTCAGGAACAGGTCTGTGCCTTCCCGCCGGGCAAGCTTGCACGTTGGTCCACGATATCTGGCCATTACTCTTACCTTTAAACGCGCCGCTTCTTCGGCGGACGACAGCCGTTGTGCGGAATGGGCGTGATGTCTTCAATATTGCCGATGCGGAAACCCACGCTGTTGAGCGAACGGACCGCCGACTCGCGACCGGGTCCCGGACCGCTGACCAGCACTTCCAGCGACTTGACGCCGTACTCCAGGGCAGCCTGGCCTGCACGTTCCGCAGCCACCTGGGCGGCGAACGGCGTGCTCTTGCGCGAGCCCTTGAAACCGCAGCTGCCGGCCGTGCACCAACTGAGGGTGT
>JAUPLK010000126.1 GCA_030836925.1 Pseudomonadota bacterium | reverse complement strand
ACGCAGACGCCGTGCGCGAGATCCTCGGGGCACGCAAATACGAATCCGAGGTGGCACTGCGCACCAGCACCTCCGGTGTCGCCACGGGGCTCGCATGGACGCCGGTCGGTGGCGACATCCTGTTCATAGAGGCCACCAGCATGCCCGGCAAGGGCCAGCTGATTCTCACCGGGCAGCTGGGCGAGGTCATGAAGGAAAGCGCGCAGGCGGCCTTCAGCCTGGTGAAGACCCGCGCCGAAGGACTCGGTCTGGGTTCCTTCGACTTTGAAAAGCGCGACCTGCACGTCCACCTGCCCGCCGGTGCAATTCCCAAGGACGGCCCGAGCGCCGGGGTGGCGTTGTTCATGGCGATCGCATCGCTGCTCACCGGCCGAAAAGTGCGCAGTGACGTGGCAATGACCGGCGAGATCAGCCTGCGGGGCCTGGTGCTGCCGGTCGGCGGCATCAAGGAAAAATCCCTCGCCGCACTGCGTGCAGGCATCCACACCATCCTGCTGCCCGCCCGCAACCGCAAAGACCTGGAGGAGATACCGGAAAACGCGCGCCAGCAGCTGGAATTCATCTGGCTCGACACGGTGGACGACGCATTGGCGGCAGCACTGCGGTAGGATTCCGCCCCTGACGGTCCATTGTCACGAGGAGTGATCTGCCATGTCCGGTACCTTGCGCTGCGCCGCTTTTCTTGCCACCACGCTGTTGCTCCTGACCAGTGCTCAGGCCGCCGAACGTGACCGTCGTGCACTGCCCACGACCCCGGCGGAGTTTGGTGAATGGAGCGGCTTTGAAGGACAGGAGCAGCAGCTTGGCGCCGCCGTTGCCAAGGCCATCCGCGAGCTGAGCCCGGAAGGATCCCCGCAAAACGATTTCACCGGCCGCGAGACGGAACTCGGCCAGGGTGTGGCAACGGTCATCCGCACGCTCAACGTGCGCAAACCCTATCAGCACGAAACCAACGATGCGCTCGTCAAGCTGACACTCAACTATGTCCAGTTCGCCAAGGATCATGGCCTGATGGAGGAAATGGTCGAGGAGGATGTGCGCAGCCAGATGCCGATGCTGGTACGCACGGGAAAATTCATCCAGCAGACCGGCATGAAAGAGCTCGCGCTCGTCGCCATGACTGACCGCACGGCCTGCTTCTACCAGTTGGCGATCGAGGTGAAGCGGGAACCCGGCAAGGTCAGCTTCAAGTCGCCCTACGGGACCGTGCTGGCCGCAACCCGGCAGCTGGGCATGCACAACCTGACCGAAAAAGAACTCCACGAGATCTGGACCAAGCCCCGCTTCGAACAGCAGGCGGCGGTAATGGGCGTGAATGTCGAGGTGTCCGATTGGCGTGACGACGGCTGGGTCACCTTGAGCATTGCGCCGGAGAAAGTCGCCAGTCGCTGACAAATGATCAGCTGAAGCCGTGGTCGACGCGCTAAACTGCGCAGCCTCCTCACTTGGCCAGTCCCGGACTCCATGCCCGCCAACCTGACCCCCGTATACCGCAAGGCTGAAGAAGCCTATCGCGCCGCCCGTGAGCCCGCCGAGCGTCTCGAGCATCTCAAGGAGATGCTGCGCACCATCCCAAAGCACAAGGGCACCGACCATCTCCAGGGCGACATCAAGCGCTGGATCAAGGAACTCACCGAGGAACTCGGCTCCGGCAAGCAGGGCGGCAAGAAGAAAGGTCCCGTGCACACCATCCGGCCCGAGGGTGCGGCACAGCTGTCGCTGCTCGGCGCACCGAATGCCGGCAAATCGGAACTGCACGCAAAGCTCACCGGATCACGTGCCGATATCGGTCCCTACCCGTTCACGACCAAACTGCCGATGCCCGGCATGCTGGGCTTCGAGGACGTGTGGTTCCAGCTTGTCGATCTGCCGCCCATCTCCAGCGACTACATCGAGGGCTGGATGGGCAACTCCCTGCAACCGGCCGACGGTGTGCTGCTGGTGATCGACCTCGCCGATCCGGACTGTGCAGAACATCTGCAGGCCATCATCCGGCAACTGGCCGAAAAGAAGATCTTCCTGCATGGCTACTGGCCGGGGCTGCGTGGTCCCAAACCCGTACCGGAACCGACCTTCGACGAAGCCGGTGAGGAAATCATCGAGGATCCATTCCGCATCGAGTTGCCCGCGCTGCTGGTCGCCAACAAGTCGGACCTCGTCGCAGATCCCGAAAGCGAACTGCAGGTGCTGGTGGAACTGCTGGAGCTGGACTTCCCCACCATCAGCGTCTCGGCGAAAACCGGCGTCGGCTGCGAAGCGATGGGCCCGCTGCTCTTCAAGGCCCTGCAGATTGTCCGCGTCTACACCAAGATGCCGGGCAAGCAGCCCGAACTGGATCGCCCCTTCACACTTCGGCGTGGACAGACAGTGCTCGACGTCGCCCGCCTCGTGCACAAGGACATCGCCGCCGGCCTGCGTTACGCCAAGATCTGGGGCACCGAAGTGTTTGCCGGCCAGCAGGTCGGGCCGGAACACCAGCTGGCCGACAAGGACGTGCTCGAACTGCACATGCGCTGAGTTCAGTCGTCGGCAGGCATATCCCGCGCGAGCTGCAGCGCCGCCGCATAGTCGGATGCATGCAGCACCTTGCCGCTGTCACCACCCAGCTGCGCCCGGCGCAGCATTTCTGCCGGCTGGGTTTGCACACCGGAAAGAATGATCCTGGTGCCTCCGCCGCTGGCCTGGCGGATGAAGTCGCCGAGCGCCCGCACACCACTCGCATCCAGCAGCGGCACCAGTCGCATGCGCAGGATGATCACGCGCGGCGGCTGACCCACGCGGCGCAGGGTATCGAGCAGATCGCTGGCCACACCGAAGAAAAACGGACCATTGATGCGGAACACCTCGACGCCATCCGGCAGCGAATCCCGCTGCTGCAGGTCGTCCGCGTCCAACTCGCCATCCGGAACGGCCTGCCGGATATCCTCGATCTGCACGGACTCGCTCATGCGCATCATGAACAAAAGCGATGCGATGGTGACGCCCACACCGATGGCCACCGTCAGGTCGACGAACACGGTCAGGCCAAAGGTCAGCAACAGGACCCCGCGGTCACCGTTGGGCATTTTCAGCAGGGCGATGAAGCGCTCGTGCTCGCTCATTCCCCAGGCCACCACAAACAGGATCGCCGCGAGTGCCGCCATCGGCACCCAGGCCATCAGGTCAGCGGCAAACAGCATGAACAGCAGCACAAATGCCGCATGCAGCATGCCGGCAACCGGCGTGAGTCCGCCCGCCTTGATATTGGTTGCCGTGCGCGCAATCGCCCCGGTTGCCGGCAAACCGCCGAACAGCGCCGAGGCGACATTTGCCACGCCCTGGCCCACCAGCTCCTGGTTCGACCGGTGGCGCGTGCCCGTCATGCCATCGGCAACGACGGCAGACAGCAGTGCCTCGATACCGGCCAGAAACGCGATCGTGAATGCCGACGGCAATACCAGCCTGAGCTTCTCGATCGAGAATTCCGGTATCGCGGGCATGGGCAATCCGGTCTGGATATCGGGGAACCGCGAGCCGATGGTCTCCACCGGCAAGCCCAGCAGGGTCACAGCCAGCGAGGCAACGACAACGGCGAGCAGGAATCCCGGCAAACGGGGCGCAAAATGGCGTACCACCACGATCATGGCCAGCGAGACAGCGCCAACCATCAGCGTCACCAGGTTGATGCTGTCGAGCGCCTGCCAATAGGCGCCCCATTGCTCGATGAAGTCTGCCGATACCTTGCCGGTCCGTAGTCCCAGAAAATCCTTCACCTGGCTTGAGGCGATGATCACCGCGATCCCGGCGGTGAAGCCAGTAATCACCGGATGCGGGATGAACTTGATGACCTGCCCGAGCCTTGCATAACCCGCCACGATGAGCATGAGTCCGGCCAGCAGGGTCGCAAGCAGCAGGCCGTCATAGCCATGCCGGGCGATGACATTGAAGATCACCACGACGAAGGCTCCGGTGGGTCCACCGATCTGCACGCGCGATCCGCCCAGCGCCGAGATGAGGAAGCCGGCGATCACCGCGGTGACCAGGCCCTTGTCGGGCGATGCGCCGCTGGCAATACCGAGCGCCATGGCCAGCGGCAGGGCGACTATCGCGACGGTAAGTCCGGCAACGGCATCACAGCGGAGTTTGCCGAGGTCATAGCCTTCGCGGAAGACGCTCAGGATTTTGGGCGTGAACACCTGCAAACGCGAATCACGCCGCACCAGAAACACTCCGCAAGGAACCAACCGGGCCGGTGGGCACCATCACCAAACTGTCAACCCTGCCTGTCATCCACGACATTCTGGTCCAGAAGCGCGCTCAATGTCGTGGTGGCGGTCACCCCCTCGACAGCGGCCTGTACCTCTTTTGCGAGACGGTCCACAGGCGCGGCCCAGACCGGCGCCTGCAAGGCGCCCGTATCGCCACCCGCACGCACGGCGGCCAGCACCTCGGCGAGGCTGATCCGGGACATTTCCCGTCCCGGCATCAGTCCGGCCTGGTCGTTGGTGCTGACCAGACCGGCCACCTCCAGCGCTGACAGTACCGGCAGCAGTGCCGGACCCGGCACGCCCATCGCAACCGAAACCCGTTCAATCGTGCAGCCCGTATCGCCCGTTCTGAATGCCATGCCAACCAGGTACACGATGTTCAGCGCAATCCGCTCACGCAGTTCATTGGCGAGATGCGGCGCCTGCTGCCCGAGGCGCAGATAGAGTGGATTCTGGGCATAAAAGGCGATCTGGGCGCCGACCAGCAGGATCAGCCAGCTCAGATAAAGCCAGATCAGCGCTGATACCGCCACCGCAAAGGTGCTGTAGATGGCCTGCTGAGCTGAAGACAGGGCCACCACGGACGCAAACACCGAGCCCACGAAGGCCCACATGACACCGGCCGCGATGCCACCAGTCAGTGCAGCGCCGAAGCGCACTGCGGAATTGGGCAGGAACTTGTAGAGGAAAGTGAATATCGCGATGACCAGGACGTATGGCAATACCTGGCCGAGGACCACCATCGCCGATCCGAACGGCTCGATCGCCCTGAGTGTCTGCACGACAGAATGCGCGCCAATCGAAGCGATCAGACCGAGTGCAAAGGTCATGACGACCGGACCGATCAGCAAGACGCTGAGGTATTCACTGAGCCGCTTCACCAGGTGACGCGGGCGCGTGACCTGCCATACGTAGTTGAAGGTGGACTCGACCTTTTCCACCATCGCAATCGCCGTGTAGATCAGGAAAACCAGCGATATGATCCCGAGCACACCACCTTCGAGATTGTCGATAGCCCTGATCACCCAGTCGATGATTTCCACGCCTGCGGGACCCAGCGGCTCCATCAATCGGTAGAGCTGCGGCTGCAGACGATTGTGCACGCCGAATATCTTGATCACCGAGAAACTGAGGGCGAGCAGTGGCACTGTTGAGAGCAATGTCGTGTAGACCAGGCTCATCGCACGCAGGGTCAACTGGCCGCCCAGCAGGTCACGCGCAACCGCATTGATGTAGCGCGCAACAGTCCAGGCCAGCCGTTCCGGCCAGGGCCGGCCGG
>JAUPLK010000125.1 GCA_030836925.1 Pseudomonadota bacterium | reverse complement strand
TTCGACCAGGTGCGGGAGCAGTTCCGAGTGCGGCTGAACGTGGAACATGTAGCGCGGCAGGTTGCGATCGGTGGACTGCGCCATGAACGGTTCGCCCCAGAAGCTCAGCAACGCCTCGGCACGCCCGCTGTGCCGGCTGTCGGCGAGGATGAAGGAAACATTCCGCTCGAGCGCCTGCCAGCACGGTTCAGCGACCTTGGCGCGGCTGATGCAGGTATCGATCTGCGGCCGGACCTGCTGTTCCCAGGCCTGCCGCTGGCTCTCGTCAAGCACGAACCGGATCGAGGTGACCTGCGGATTTTCGATCGCCGGCCGCAGCAGCGCATCGAACAGCGGGCCCGGTGCGTACATCGACAGGCACACGTTGTACCAGATCGTCTCGCCCTGCATCTCGGCAAGGAAGCGCTCGTTGGCGGTCCGCAGGCGCCGGGGGCCGATGAGCAGCACTTCCGGAGGCTGGATGCCGGACTCCAGGTGTGCGAGCGACTGGCCGATCTGCTCGACGCGCTCGGCCGTCAGCTCGTTGCTGCGCGTATGGCGCATGAAGTTGATGAACAGCAGGCCGAGCAAGGCCAGCAGGATCGGCAGCACCACCGCTTCGTCGACGATATGCAGCAGGTGCAGGATGATGGCGATCACGGCTGCCAGCACGCCGGCGATCGCGTCCCACTCGTAGCTCAGGAATTTGTGTTTTTTCATCACGCTCGCGGGTGACTATATCGCTTACCGTGCCATGACCGCACCTGGCGAGGGAGGCCGGGTTGACTCAGGCGCGAGCCAGGACCGGGGCCGTGACGCTCACATCAATACCCGTACCGCTCGAAGACGTGAGAAATCTCGGTCGTGGGTAACCAGTGCATCTGCATTGATGGCAATGGCACTCGCTGCCTGCACGGCATCCGGCAGCTTGAGGGCCAGGGATGCGCGCAACCGCGCGGCAGTGGCAGCAATATCCACCGTCAGTTCAACGACATTCCACGACTCAAGTATGGCCCGATAGCGCTCCGCCAATGCCTCATCACCCACTCGCAGCGGGCCAGTCAGGACCTCCAGTAGAGCTGTCGTGGTAACGGCCAGCCGGAACCTGCCGGCTGCGTGACCGGCAAACAGGGGCCTGAAGCGTGCTGCCAGCCGAGGGTGGTGCTCCAGGAAATAGACGATGGGTGCCGAATCCACCAGCAGCAGGGCACCCTCCGGCAGGCCGCTGGTGTCTAGCGGGTCCATTCGTCACGCAGCTTGCGGAGAGTGACCCGGCTGTCCCGGCCCCACATCCGGCGGCCCGACCCTTCCAGCGGCAGGAGGGACTGCTGTCGCCCCCTGGCCTCCCATGCCGACAGGGGTACCAGAGCCGCCACCGGTTTGCCATGCCGGCTGATGATGGTGGTCGTGCCACCCTCGGCATCGGCAATCAGTGCCGGCAATTCCCGGCGCGCGTCTTCAGACCCCCTGTGCTGCAACTTGCTCATCGGGTGGCTCTCCCCAAACCGTACAGACTGTACAGCCTAGGCGAGGCCAGCCGCTCCGTCCAGTAAACCGGCGGCTATTGTGACGCCGTGCCAGGAACTGGTCTTCCGCTGTTTCCGGCGGAACTCAACGGAAACTGCGGGGCTGCACGCCATGAAGCGGACGGGATTAAGGAGGCCGACCCCGGGCGCGAATGGATTCGATGTGGCGGCAGCCGCAGCCGAAATGAGTCGCGCGTTTCAGGACTGGCGCTTCCCGACAATCCCGGACTTGCCGAAGAAGCCCGCCGCAACCTTGCCTTCCATCGAGTCGCCGTCGATCACGACTTCGCCCGTCATCTTCATCGGAAACGGCGAGGTCATTTCCATCTGCCAGGTGAAGACATTGCCATCCAGCTTGCCATTGCTGATCTCGATGGTGCCGAGCATGTTGGTGTTGGTGCCGGTCACGACATTGCCGTTGCTCCTGAGTTCCATCACCGAAGGCTGGTCGCCCATCGGCGTCTGGCTGATGCAATCCCACTTCCCATCGATGCTGCTCATGGTCGCTGTGTCTCCTGCAATGCTGTGTGACCGCCGGTGATGTTCCGGTGCTGGCCGCATGATCCTTTCATCGCTGCGGGTGGAGGTTGATTTGGGTCATGGCAGGGGGTGGTGCGATCTGGCTGGCGACGATGTGGATAATCCTGGTCCCCCAATCACGGCAGGCGCTGGACTGACGTTTCTCGTCGATCACACGCGATTGACGGGCTGAACCCCCGAGCCAGACCCGGGCATGCTGTCAGCCATGTCGCATGTTCACCGCCCCATGACCTTGACTGGTGCTCTCCGTCGTAATTACGATGTGATTACGAGGAGGCGGACCATGAAGGCGAAACTGGTGCGCATCGGCAATTCCCGCGGGGTGCGCCTGCCAAAGCCGGTGATCGAGCAGGCGCAACTGACTGACGAAGTCGAGGTCAGTGTGCGCGATGGTGCGGTGCTGATCCGCAGTGCTGCGCATGCCCGGGCCGGCTGGGCGGAGGCGGCTCAGGCCATGCAGGCCGAAGGGGCCGACCGGTTGCTCGATCCGGAAGCAGCCACGCGTTTCGATGAGACCGAGTGGCAGTGGTGACCGCAGCACCTATCGAGCGAGGCGACGTGCACCTGATCGATACCGGTCCGGCCGTTGGCAACGAGATGCGCAAGATGCGGCCCTGCCTGGTGGTTTCCCCGGACGAACTCAACGCCCATCTGCGTACGCTGATCGTCGTGCCGCTCACCACGGGCAGCCATCCCTATCCTTTTCGTGTCGCCTGCCGCTTTCGCGGCAAACGGGCTCACGTGGTGCTCGACCAGGTTCGCGCCATTGACCGTGCCCGGCTGGTCCGTCGTCTCGGCCGGCTGCCTGAGCCAGTGGTGAGTCGTTGCCTGAACCTGCTGCAAGCGATGTTTGCGCCGTAGAGCGACATTTAACAAACCTCAGCGCTGCACGAGACGCCGGGCGAGCAGGTAACTGATCGCCAGCGCCAGCATTCCGGTGAGGAACAGGCCGGCGCAACCGGGCAGCAGGGCCTGCAGCGTCTCGCCACGCCAGAACAGTCCGCTGTAGGCTTCGAGTACCCAGGTGTTGGGCGTGATCCAGCCGACTGTCTGCAGCCACTCCGGCATGAAGAAGCGCGGCACCATGCTGCCGCCGATGGCCGACATGATGAGGATCACGACGGTGGGCAGGATCTGCGCCTGGGCGCGCGTGCGACAGGCCGTGACGAGCAGCAGGCCGAGCCCGGCGGCAAGCACTGCCGCACAGAATGAAATCAGCAGCCACGCGCCGAAGTTCCCCGGCACATCGACACCGTAGAGCAGCCAGGCGACGCAGAAGATCACGGTGTTCTGCACCATGCCCTGCAGGACCAGGAACATGAACCGGCCATTCAGCACGACGATGATGCCCCCTGGCCCGGCGGCGATGCGGTCGAGGATGCCGGCGGCCTGGTCGTCGAGGATGCCCACGGCATTCTGTGCGCTGGCAAACATCAGGAACATGAAGGCGACGGCACCGGCGTAGTAGGCGATGTGATTGAGCGCGGCGGTCTGTCCGACCACATTCTCGCGATCAAGCAGTTCCTCGAAGGACCAGCCGCCGCGCTGTCCCGCGCCTGCCGAATCGCGCAGTCCGGCCAGCCCGCTGTCGATCTCTGCCTGCTGCTCCGCCGAGAACTCCGTGAACTCCGTGCCGATCAGTTCCGCCACCCGGCCGACGGCGAGATCCGGCAGCGCCGAAAAGTATGCGCGCTGCAACTGTCCGCTCAGTACGGTGGCTGCGACACTGCGCGAAGGATCGACGAGGATCAGCAGCGGCGGTGCCGCGAGTCCCGCGGCATCCGCCAGCGCCTCGCCATCGGCGCGCACGATCAGCGCCACATCGGCGGTGCCCCGGCGTACCAGGTCGAGTGCCGTTGCGCGGTCGGTGACGCCGGGAACGATGGTTACGGTCGCTTCGCGCTGGAGCGCGGCGAGCAGGCTGATCGAGTCGGCGCTGCGCACTTCGTCGACGAGTGCCACATGCACCTGCACTTCGTCGCTGGCTGCAGTGGCGAAGATCTCGGCGAAAATCAGGAAGAACACTGCCGGCACGAACAGGCTGAGCAGCAGCGCGCCGCGGTCGTGCAGCAGCTGGAGCAGGGCAGCCCGGAACATGGCGAGGGTCATTCCTGCGGTACCTGTCCGGTGAGTTCGATGTAGACGCCGTGCAGCCCCGGTTGCCGGATGCGCAGTTCGGCGATATCCGCCCCGGCGCTGATGAGCTGGGTGCGCAGTTCCGGCAGTTGTTCAAGTCCGCTGCCCAGTCGGCCGATCCAGACCTGGGCCTCGTTGGTCGGCGACAACCGGGCGGCACGCAGCGCGTCGCGGATCGCCGGCGCCGGTTCGGCAGCCAGCATCAGCACGACTTCCTGGTCGCTGCCGAACAGCCGGCCGATGAGTTGCGCAAGACTGTCCTGGGCACGGATCGCGCCAGCCGACATCAGTGCCACGCGATCGGCGAGCGCCTCCGCTTCGACCAGGTCGTGGGTGGTCATGATCAGGCTCATGCCGGATCTGCGCAGGCGGTCGAGTACCTGGTGCACCTCGCTGCGCGCGACCGGATCGAGGCCGACGGTCGGTTCGTCGAGCAGCAGCAGCTCGGGCCGGTGCAGGGTGCCGGCAGCGATGTTGATGCGTCGCTGCATGCCGCCGGACAGGGAGGCAACCGGGTCGTTGGCGCGGGCGGCGAGACCCGTCCAGTCGAGGGTGTCGGCCACGGCCGTCGCCAGTTGCGCGCGCTTGAGGCCGGCCAGCCGGCCAAACAGTTCGAGGTTGTGGCGCACGCTGAGCTGGGTCCAGAGCGCGATCGACTGCGGCACGAAACCGATCCGGCGCCGGACGGCCCGCTCGGCCGGATCGCCGCCGGCGATGCGGATGCTGCCGCTGTCCAGCCGGGTGCGGCCGCAGAGTGCGCGCAGCAGGGTGCTCTTGCCGGCCCCGTTTGGCCCCAGCAGGACGAGGATCTCGCCGCGACAGGCACTCAGGCTCGCACCGGAGAGTGCCGCACGGCTGCCGAAGCGGCGCACCGCTGACTGCACGACCACCAGGGCTTCGGTGCTGAGCGCTGCTGGCACGGTGTGCTGCGGCTCAGAGGCCGAAGCGCGCAAACAGATCGCGTTTCGGTCCGGGCAGGCGGGCCTTGAGGAAGCGGCCGAGTAGTTTGCCGGTCGTCATCCAGGCGATGCGCCGGCCGCTCTGCCGGTTGGCGAGCATCTGTTCGACCAGCCAGGGCGTGGAGGTCTCGACGTAGTCGCAGAGGATGTTGAGTATCGGGCGGATCTTCTGCCACTCGGCCGGGTCGATCTGCTTCTGTTCCTCGAACCAGTTCTCGGTGATGAGCATGCCGGGACTGATTGCGCCGATGATGATGGCGGGGTTCTTGTTCTCCAGCACCAGGTACTTCGTCAGCAGCCAGTCGGCTGCCTTGGTGGCGCTGTACACGCCCATGTTCGGTGTCAGGCGTCTGCCGTCGAAGCTGCCGCCCAGCATGTTGTAGAGGGCACCGGAGCCCTGCCGGCGAAAGCCGCTGATCGC
>JAUPLK010000124.1 GCA_030836925.1 Pseudomonadota bacterium | reverse complement strand
CGTTTTGACCTGCTGGCCGATTCCCGGACCAGTAGAGTCATTCGGAAGCATGGCCCTGCAGATACCCTCAGCCCGGCTTGATCGCCGACCGCTGTACCTCTGCCGTACCCAGCAGCCGCACACGCAGGCTGGCCGGCATGGGCTGCAGCGCTGCCGGGTCGCGGCGCAAAAAGGCGAGCTGCGTGAGCGCGGCGGTACGCATCAGCGCGTCGCGTTCTGCATCTGGTGACTCGCGGAGCAGGGCCTCCAGCTCGGAACCGCAAGTCACGTCGAGCCCGCTGAGCGCCTCGTCGGCCAGCAACTCCTGCAGGCGGTGCGCATCATGCATGCGCTTCATTCGCCCGACTCCCCGGCGGTATCGCTGACCGCGATCTGCAGTTGTTCGCGGATATGGATGAGCCCGCGGCGCACGCGCGTCTTGACGGTGCCGAGCGGCATGTTCAGCTGCTCGGCGATCTCGCTGTGACTGTAGCCCTCGTACAGCGACATGCCGAGGATCTTCTGGTGCTCCGGATCCATGTCGGCCAGCACCCTGGCGACGATGGCGACCTCGGTATCTTCCTCGACGGTTGCGGCAACGCCGGGATCCACCGGGGCGCCTTCGTCGTCGTCGAGTGAGTCCATGGCCGGGACGCGGCCGGTTTGCCGCAGCCGGTCTATGAAGCGGCGCCGGGCAATGGTCGAGATGAATGCGGTTTCGCTGGCGATGCCGGGGTCGAAGCGGGCAGCGCTGCGCCAGAGTTCGATGAACACGTCCTGCACCGCATCTTCGGCGTCGGTGGCATTGCGCAGGTAGCGGCGGGCCAGCGACCACAGCAGATTGCCGTAGCGGTCAACGCATTCGTTGACGGCAGTGCTGTCGCCGGCGGCGATGCGCTCGAGGATGGATTTTTGTGTGCTCACGGTTGAGAAGGGTAGCGTCCCCATAAAAAAGGTCGGGCCACTGGCCCGACCTTTTTGCCCGTCGCGCAGAGCGTGCTTACTTGGCAGCTATCTTCCATTCGCCGCCCTGGAAACCGCAGCCGATCTCCAGGCCATCCGGGTCACCTTCGTAATACACACGCTGGCCATCAGCGCCCCTGTCGCAGATACCGACGCGGCCGGCATCCGGGCAGTTACCGGCGCCGTGGGCGGCGTCACTGTTGTCGTCGGTCTTGCCGAGTTCAGTGCACTGCTCGGCGGTGGCTGGCATGTCGCAGACCTTGAACGGGCCGGCGAACATGTTCTTCTGCGTGTAGTTGCAGTGGCCGGGAGCATCGGCGGCGAAGGTGGAAAACGGGGCAATCGCGAGCAACGCAACAGTTGCGATCAGCTTGGACTTCATGATCAGGGCTTCTCCATGTGGTCAGGGGATGGTCGTGGTCACGATCATGGCACGCTGGCCCGGCCCGAATCCAGCACCCCCGCGCCAGCCAGCGGTTGCCGCTTGAGGTATTCCGCAGGCAGGGCATAGGCCACGAGGTAGTCGTCGATGGTTTTGGGGTTGATGAACATGTGACTGCCGGCCGCAATCACCACGTATTGCCGGCCGTTGGCCATATAGGTCATCGGATTGGCATGCGCCGAGCTTGGCAGCGGCGTGGACCAGAGTTCAGCGCCGGTTTCCGTCTTGAAGGCGCGGAGCCTGGCATCAGCCGTTGAACCCACCAGCGTGATGCCGCCAGCGGTGACGATCGGGCCACCGGCCACCGGTGCACCCCACTTGAGCGGCGGCAAGGGGATCGGCGCGAGCTTGTCGATGGTGCCGAGTGGCACCGTCCAGCGGATTTCCCCGGCCGCCAGGTCCACGCCCACCAGGGTGGACCAGGGCGGACTGGTACACGGCATCATCGTCGGGCCGAGCAGGATGCGTTGCTCGACGGCCCAGGGTGTGCCCTCGATGATGCCGGGCGGCCCCATCGGTGCACCGCGCCGCGGGTCGAAATCGTCGGTCGCCGGCACCGTGTCACGCGGCAGGAGTTTCAGGTACAGGCCGATCTGCGACAGGTTGGTCACCAGCAGGTTTTGTGCAGGGTCGAAAGCACCGCCGCCCCAGTTCATGCCGCCGGCCGAACCCGGAAACATGATCCAGCCTTTTTCACTCGGCGGCGTGTAGATGTCACCGTGGCGCGCGCTGGCGATCAGCTCCCGGCAACGGTTCTGATCCCAGAAGGTGAGCCCCCACGCATCGTCGGGTGTCAGGCGGGTTTTCATCAGTGGCGGTGGCCTGACCGGAAACGGCTGGGTCTTCGACAACACGTCGCCGGCGATGCCATCCGTGGGCACCGGGCGCTCTTCGACCGGAAACAGCGGCACGCCGGTATCGCGGTTGAGCACGAATACCAGCGACTGCTTGGTGAGGATGACCACGGCCGGAACACGCCGTCCGTCCTTCTGGATGTCCAGCAGCATCGGTTGTGCCGGCGTGTCCCAGTCCCAGACATCGTGATGCACGGTCTGGAAATGCCAGGCGACCTTGCCGGTACTGCCGCGCAGGGCGACCACCGAGTTGGCATAGCGGTTGTCACCCGGGCGCGTGCCGCCAAACCAGTTGGGCGATGCGCTGGAGGTGGGCACGAAGACCAGATCGCGTTTTTCGTCCACCGACAGCAGGCTCCAGGCATTGCCGCCGCCGGTGTTCGCGAGGCTTTCCGCCGTCCATGTTGCGGCCTGCAGGTCTGCCGGATTGCGCGGTACCGGATCAAAGCGCCACAGAAACGCACCGCTGCGCGCATCGAAAGCCCGGATCTCGCCACTCGGCGCACGCGCGGCGAGATTCTTCATGTTGTTGATGTGGCCGATCACGAGCACGTCGTTGACCAGCACCGGCGGTGCGGAAAACTGCTGGCCCCAGGGGTCGGCCGGGGCGATGGCGCCGGCTGCAAACAGCGGCTCGACGTCCACCTGGCCGTTGTTGCCGAAGCCCGGGCAGGGCTTGCCGTCGCGTGCATCGACAGCCAGCAGCCGCCGGTCACTGGTGCCGGAAAAAATCCGGTGCGTACAGGCGGCTTGCGGATCGGCTTTGCTGTCGCGCCAGTAGCTCACGCCCAGGCATTTGAGGCGTGCTGGTGACTTGCTGAAACGGATCTGCGGATCGAAGCTCCAGCGCTCCTTGCCGGTGGCCGGATCGAGCGCGACCAGTCGGCTGAATGGCGTGCACAGCACCAGCGCACTGCCGGCTTCCGCGGGCAGCAGGATCGGTGTGGCATGAAAGCCGGCATAGGGCCGCTGTTCCGGAAAGCGCTCGAGATCGCCGTGTCGCCAGGTCCACGCGCGCTCCAGCCGCCAGACGTTCTTCTTGTTGATCTGGTCCAGCGGCGAATGGCGCGAGCCGCCGGCATCGCCGCCGACGTGCAGCCAGTCGCTGTCTGGCGGTACGGACTGGTCGGCCGGCAGCGCCGCGGCTGCAAAGAGAGTTGCCGCAAGCACCAGCCAGAGTTGAGGGTGATAGGTCTTGAATTGCCTGCCGGGCATCGGTGGTCCTGCGCTGCTTGCCGGGACGAACCCTAGCCTAACAGCAAACGATCAGCCGGCCAGCCCTTGCCCCGCGTGCGCCAATCTCCGACCATGGCGCCCTGCAAGGCAATCCAGGTGTGACGGCAGATGGCAAGCGAACAAGCAAAAAGCGGCGAAGTCGGCATAGCGGTTTACGTGGACTTCGAGAATCTGGCGCTTGGCGTCCAGGACACCAAGGCGGGACGTTTCGAAATCGAGATCGTGCTCAAGCGCATCCTCGAGAAAGGCCGCATCGTCGCCAAGCGGGCCTATTGCGACTGGAGCCGCTATCGCCAGTTCATGCAGGAATTTCATCGCCAGGGCTTCGAGATGATCGATATCCCGCAGACCAAGGTGAGCGGCAAGAACAGCGCCGACATCCGCATGGTCGTCGATGCCCTCGACATGTGCTACTCCAAGTCGCACATCGACACCTTCGTGCTGCTGACCGGTGACAGCGATTTTTCCCCGCTGGTCTCCAAGCTCAAGGAAAACGACAAGCGGGTGATCGGCTGCGGCGTGCGCAACTCGACCTCTGACCTGCTGGCTTCGAACTGCGACGAGTTCATTTTCTATGACGACCTGGTGACCGTTTCGCAGCGTCCGCGGACCCGCGCTCAACCGTCCAAGAACAAGCAGCAGAGCGAGGCACTCGATCAGGTGGCCGCCACGGTGGAGTCGCTGTCGGCCGAGTACGATCCACTGTGGGGCTCGCTGGTCAAGCAGACCGTGCGGCGCGTCTATCCGGGCTTCAACGAAACCATCTACGGGTATCGGAGTTTTTCCGAGCTGCTGGAAGATGCGGCGAAGCAGGGCATGCTGGAGCTTGAATTCGACCAGCAGCGCGGCAACTACAAGGTTCGTGCCAGGGCGCAGTGATGCGTCGCAAGCTTTTCATCGGCCTGCTGCTGGCAACCGCGGCGCTCAGCGGCATCGTCATCGGCCGTTTCTCGTTCATGCGCGTGCCGCCGGCTGCTTCACCGCAGGCCGTCGTGCTCCAGTCCGGCACGGCCCTCAGCCCGGCCCGGCCGCTGCCCGACTTTCAGCTGCTCCGGCAGGACGGTGCCGCGGTCGGCCGCGACGACTTTCGTGGCCGGTGGACCCTGGTGTTCTTCGGTTTCACCCATTGCCCGGAACTCTGTCCGGCCACGCTGGCCATGCTGTCCGGCCTGCGCGCTGCGCTTGAGGCGGCTGTGCCAGCCGATCAACTGCCCGGTATCGCCCTGTTCAGCGCCGATCCCGAACGGGACACACCGGCCGTCCTCGATGCATACCTGGCCAGCTTCGGTACGGGTTTCAGGGGCTATACGGGCAGGCCGGAAGCGATGCGGGAATTTGCCACGGCGCTCGGTGTGCCTTACCGGAAAATGCCGATGATGGGTGATGACTACATGGTCGATCACAGTGTCGCGATCTTGCTGATCAATCCGCAGGCTGAAGTGGCGGCGCTGTTCCAGCCGCCGCATGCACTGGAAAGCCTGCAGGCTGACTATCTGCAGGTGGTCGCGGCCGCCCGCTGACGACGGCTGCCGGCTGTGCCGTTCAGCGCAGGGCTTTCTTCGTGCTCTTGGGTGCTGCCGCCGGAGCGGTTCTGACCAGCTGATACATCGGCCGCGGTCCCGGCTTCTGGTAGTACGGCAGCATCTGCGGTACCAGCGCCGCGAGCGTTGCCTGCCGGTTGCCGGGTGCCGGATGCGTGCTCAGGAATTGCGGCGGTCCGTTGCCCCCGGCCTTGGCCATCTTTTGCCACAGCGTGGCTGCCGCGCGCGGGTCATAACCGGCCTTGGCCGCCAGTTCGATGCCGATCCGGTCGGCCTCGGTTTCCGAGGCGCGACTGTTCGGCAGCGTGATGGCAACTGCCGCAGCAGCCTGTGCTGCAGCCATGCCTCCGGCCGAATCAGAGGCCACACCCACGGCGATGGCCCCGATCTGGCTGGCCATCGCGACTGACATGCGTTCGGCAGTGTGATTGGCGAGCGCGTGGCTGATCTCGTGGCCCATCACCTGGGCGAGTTCGTCATCGGTCGGGTCAACCTTCTGGATGAGCCCGGTGTAGAGCGCCATCCGTCCGCCGGCCATGCACCAGGCGT
>JAUPLK010000123.1 GCA_030836925.1 Pseudomonadota bacterium | reverse complement strand
GGCACTCGTGGCCAGCCAGGCCTGCGACGTCAGCCAGCGCGCTCAGGTGCAGGACTTGTGGGATGCCGCCATCGCCCGCTTCGGGCAGGTTGATTTCTGGCTCAACAACGCAGGCGTCGGTCCGCCCGTGATCCGGCTCGACGAAGTGCCGCCTGACTGGATAGACCGCGCCATCGACGTCAACCTCAAGGGGCTGATGCACGGTACGCAGATTGCGCTGACGGGAATGCTCAGACAGGGTGGCGGCGCCATATACAACACGGTCGGCTTCGGCTACGACGGCCGCAAGCAGAAGGATCTCACCGTGTATGGAACCACCAAGGCCGGCGCACGCTACTTCACCGAATCGACGGCAAAGGAACTTGGCGACTGCCCCGTGCGTGTGAGCTGGCTGAACCCCGGCTTCGTCCTGACGCCGATGACGGTGGCGGAAAACCGCCGGATACGCGCACGCATTGGCGATGCGCAGTGGCAAAAATTCCGCCGGGTGATGAATGCGATGGCTGACACGCCGGAAATCGCCACGCCCTGGCTGGTGGAACGGATTCTCGAGGGCCGACGGCCCATCGACCGGCTGCCACCCGGTGTGTTCCTGCGCCGGCTGCTGGTCTCGCTGCTGACCCGGCCCGACCCGCTCCGGCAACACGGCCTCTAGCATCCGCGCACTTCAGGCTGACTGGCGGTTGCCTGCCCGCAGCTCCCTCACCTCGGTCTGCGTTTCCGCAGACAGCGGCGCTGCGGCGGCACCGCACAGCATGTCGATGAGATTGCTGACGAAGAGCACCGGCAGCGCACGGGCCACCGCCGTCTCACCCGGCCTGGTCACCATCAGGCGCTGGCGATCCGCCAGGGTGTTGATCATGGCCACCCACATCAACCCGAAGCGCATGCCGGCGACCTCCTCGGGGATCTCCGGCAGCACGCCACGCAACTGCTGATAGACCGCGCCGACGCTTTCGCTGAGATGCGAACGCCACATGCTCATGAGATCGAGGGCCGGATTGCTGTAAAGCTGGGACAGGAACATGATGAAGTTGCCGCCGCCTTCGGTTTCCTCGATCTCGGCGACGATGGGATAAACCAGCGCCTCGATCAGCGGCCGCACCTGCTCGCGCTCCTGCGTCGACAGGCGTGCCAGCCGGGTGTGGCGTCGCTCGTTGATCCGGCCACCGCGATATTCATGAATCGCCTTGATCAGCGCTTCTTTCGAACCAAAGTGATAGTGGGCTGCCGAGGAGTTGCGCTGCCCGGCCGCATTATTGATTTGCCGCAGCGAAACATTGTCCAGCCCGCTCTGGGCAAACAGCCGCTCGCCGGCGAGGACCAGCTGCTCGCGGGTGCGCTCACTGGTGGGCGTCAATTTGCTGCGTGCGGTGGTCACTTCAATACGCTACCAGTAATGGGTCCAGCGCGAACGTTCCTGGAACCAGCGGAAGGCATCGCGCTTGTCCTTGGGAATATAGTCGATATAGCCGCCCGGTGCGTAGCGCTCCTGGTACTGGTCCAGGACCGGCCGATACAGGCTCAGGTGCAGGTCGGGGATCCGGTGCCGCTGGCGGAATTCGCCGATCGGGATCCGCGCCGAGATCTTGGTCTCGAAGGGACCGGCCTTGCAGAGCTCCACACCGCGCGGCGCAAAGATCGCCGAGCGTCCCGGCCCACCGTGGGCCTGGTCATCGAAGAAGCCGGGGTTGCGCTCGCCGGTATTCACGCAGTTGTTGGCGATCAGCGTGTAGAGGCTGTTGTGGTAGGAGGTCAGCCGCATGTCGTCGAACTCGAAGCCACCGGTTGCGACGCGACAGATCAGCTCGGCGCCCTTGAAGGCCATGCAGCGAAACAGCTCGGGCTCGAACTGCACGGCCGACATCGCGATGTTGCCGATATCGGTACGCTCGACGGGGATCACCGCATCGATGCCGTACATCTCGACGAAGCGGTCGTAGACATCGTAGATCACCGAGGTGTACTGCTCGCCACCGGGAAACATGCCGCGCACATTGCGCTGTTTCCAGTGCGTGACGATCGAGCCATCCGGCTTCGCCATCACCATCAGGTGCAGGATGTGGCCCGGCCAGTTCTTTTCGTCCTTCGCATAGGTGCCGAAAATGATGTAGCAGTTGTACTTTTTCGCACGCTGCGCGACCAGCTCCGTTTCCGGGCCCGGCACTTCCAGCGCCAGCCGGTAGTGCTGCTCACGGGTCCATTCGGAAAAACCGGTGATCGGGAATTCATGGAACAGCAGCAGATCGCTGCGTCCGCCGAAGCCCTGGGCGATATCGATGCACTCGAGAAAATAATCGAGATTGCGGCGCAGATCGGGCGCGGGATTGGCGCCGTCCACACCCAGCACGCGCGTCTGCGCCACGGTCGCGGTGATCGCTTCCTGGCGCAGCGCCGTGGTGGCGTAGGTGCCGTCTGCCCGGACCATGGGCGTGGCGGATTCAGTCATGGGACATCTCCGTTCAGGACAACTGGTGCGCCGGGGATGTTAATACAATCTGCGACAACGGCCGTACAACACCCGGACAACGGAAAAAAAACCTCAGAATCGATACTGGATTTCGAGGCCCACATCGCGACCCCGCTTGGGATTGATGCCGTAAAGGCGGGGGTCTTTGGCATTGTTGGCGTCGGCGGTGGCGTCACCGGTATCCGGTGAATTGCGCAGGTTGCCGTAGGCATCGATCAGGCCGGCATCCCGGAGCGGCTGTATGTCGACGCTGCCGAAATTGTAGAAATCCAGCACGGCGACCGGCGTGTTGTCATCGGTCAGGTTGCGCACATAGCCAGTCAGCGTCCAGCGCTCCGCCTCGACCCCTGCACGCAGGTTTAGCGTCTGGTCGTTGCCAATCCAGGAGAAATTGTTGGCCGAGGTATAGCGCTTGCTGTTCAGCGCGAAGTCCGGGGTAATGAACAGGGTCAGCCCCGGCGCGAGGTCTGCAGTGAGGTTGGCACCCAGGATCAGCGTGTGCTTCGGCACATTCGGCACATGCTTGCCGGAGATATCGCCATTGCCGGTGGACTCGAACAGGCCAGGATCATCGCCCTCCACGTAGCGCGAGTCGGTGTAGCCATAGTTGGCGATCAGCGACAGGTTGTCCGTGGCGCGAAACGATGTTTCGAGCTCGATGCCCTTCACTTCCGACTGGCCGACATTGCGGATGATCGTGGTGGTCAGATAGCTGCCACTGTTCTGCAGGATTCTGACGTTGGTGAACAGGCCCTGATTCTGCCAGTCGATGTAGTAGGCGGCGAGGTTGGTGCTCAGGCGGCCATCGAACCAGCTGGCCTTGGCACCCAGCTCATAGGTCCACTGCTCTTCCTCCTTGATGACCGCCAGCGACTCGGGAAGACAGGGCGTGACCAGCACCGGCACCCCGGGAGCACAGCCCTCCAGGCCGGCCATCACCGCACGCGGATCATTGCCGGCGCGGAAAAACTCGCGGTTGAAATCCCCCGGCTTGTTGCCCTTGGCGGTCAGGAAATACAGCGTCAGTGCATCGGTGGGCTGATAGCGCAGCGTGATCCGCGGCGTGAAATTGCTGAAGTCCAGGTCCACCTGCTGCGGCGAACAGACGCTCGGATCACCGGGATCACAGGTACCCAGCGAACCGCCGTTCAATGATTTCTCGTCCTTCGCGTAGCGCCCTTCCAGCGCCAGCGTCCACTGCTCGGCAAGATCGATATCGAGCAGGCCGAACACCGCCTTGTTGCTCACATCGGTGAATGTCGAGGCCGGAAAATCCGCGGTGACCGTGCCGCCTTCCACGAACAGGTTGGTCAGCACCAGCCCCGGTCCCAGGTAGCTGCGCTGCCGGTTCTCCTGGTCCTGGTCGTACCAGTAGGCGCCGAGGCTGTAGCGTACCGGCAGGTCGCCCGGCGAGTCGATGCGGAACTCCAGCGACTTGTCCTCGATGTCGCGCTGCAGGTTGAAATGGAACAGGCCCCAGACTGCCCGGGTCTGCGTATGGTCCAGGTCGAAGAGCTGCTCGAAATCATCCTTGTTCCAGGCGCCGCGCGTGGTCAGGGTGAAGCCGGCGACATCCTGCACGTATTCCAGCAGGACCCGATTCTGCTCGCGGTAAGTCCCCGGCTCCTGACCGGCAATGGAGTAATCCTGCGGACGCGGATCATCCTCGGTGGGCAGGATATCGGCGAAGACATATTTGACGCCTTCACGGATGTCGGGGATGTTGATGCGGTTGACGCGCCCGTCGACGCTCCACTTGCCGCAGTAATCGCCGTTGGTGGTGGCAAACCACGGTTCGCCCTCGGTACCCGCATAGGGCAGATTGCAGTTCAGGTCGGCAGCCAGGTAGTTGGGAAAGTGCGAGTCATCGCTCTTGGTGAAACCGTACTTGAGGCTGACTTCGGCGGCATCGGTCGGACGCCAGACCAGCTTGCCCAGCAGATCGGTGGTTTCCTCGGCACCGAGTCGCGTGCGATCGGCCTGCTGGGGCGCATCGTCCAGGAAAAACCGCAGCGGCAGACGCGAATCCGAATCGTAGCCGGCCTGCCCTTCCTCGAGCTCGTTGCGCCACTGGCCGCCGTATTCGGACCAGCTGCCGGAGACCAGGTAGGAAAAAGCGCTGTCACCGATCGGTCCGCTCGCCCAGCCACTCACCGCGTGGTCGTCGTGCGTACCGGCCTTGCCGTTGATCTCGCCCCTGAAGGTATCGGTGGGCTTCTTGGTCACATAGTTCACGGCACCGGCAAATGTCGCCCGGCCGAACTGCGCCGACTGCGGACCACGCAACACCTCCACGCGCTCGACAGCGCCCGTCACTGCGGTCGAGATGCTGCCCGAGACGAACACGCCGTCGATGAAGTAGGAGGCATTCGGTTCGCCGCGGCTGACCGGCGCACCCATGCCGCGTATCGTCGGCCGGTCGGTATCGCGACCGGTCTGCTGCAGCGTGCGGAAACCGACCGTGAAGTTGGCGATATCGTAGTCGCTGGTCAGACCGCGGCCCTGCAACTGCGAGGCGTCCAGCGTCGCGATGGACAGCGGCACATCCTGCAGGCTCTCTTCGCGCTTGCGCGCAGTCACGATGATCTCGGTGACGCCAGCGATCGGCTCGGGATCCGGATCGGCAGACTGGGCCAGAAGCGGTGCGACGAAGCCTGAACAGGAAATCGCCCCCAGCACGAGCGCGCGCGCACCAACGGCGGCTGACCGCCACACTGGCTGAAAAAACATGGAAAATCCCCACCGTCGCTGCAGACAATCACGCCGGCCCACCCGCCGGCATGTATTGATCTGGATGCTACCTCAAAGATTAAGCGACGAAAAGCCTGATTCTGTCGCCAAGCATCAAGGCGATTGCTCGGCAGCTGCGGCACGAAATGGCCGCAGTGCTGCCCACAACGCCAGTGCACCCAAGGGCACACAGATGCAGTTGACCAGTGCCATCGAGGAGCCGACTGCCAGCGGATCGCCGAACACGGCGTCGGTGATCACGCCCACCGCAGTCGGACCGAGTCCGGCGGTGACCAGGTTGAGCACCAGCATCCAGGTGGCCGAGATCTGTGCACGCATCTGGTTGGGTGCAATCACCTGCAAGGCTGCCGGCGCCACCGCCATCGACAGGCTGGCCGCGAAGACCAGCGGACAG